>CAYJNF010000203.1:0-6977 GCA_964370915.1 uncultured Chitinophagales bacterium | reverse complement strand
GTACATGCCCATGTTCCGTTTTCCGTTGCGCGGGTCGTAGGTGACAACCTGCGGCAACGTAACGAACCTCCCGCCGTCATCGGGCCAACACGTGAGTATCGGCAGCTGATCGAGATTTGGCTGCTCGACGATTTCCTGAGATATCGCTGACGAAACGGATTTGTTTGGTGTTTTGAGAAATCGCCTGAGAATCGATTTATGTTTTAGGAGGGCGGACGGTTTGGGCGGCAACGCATCCATCATGAAGTTCACCAACTCTTCACCAAGCTGCTCGGGATGTTTGTTGAGCGCCAGCTCGCATCGACGATAGCTCGCCAGTGTATTCACGACCACGGGATATTGCGAGCCTTTCACTTGCTCAAACAGAATTGCGGGTCGATTTTCCTTGAGCGCTCGCGTTGCGATTTCGGTGATTTCAAGATACGGGTCAACTTCGACTTTGACTCTGCGGAGCTCACCGACAGATTCGAGATAGCGAGCAAAGTCGCCGAGAGTTTGGAAGTGCATTGGGGTTTACAATCGCGTTTGGAGAACCCCTCGCGCACAGAGCGCATTCGGGGAGGTAATTTGCAGTGCCAAAATAGTCAATTGAGAATCAAATTGCAGTCAAAGCCCGCCAACAAGTTCTTGCGCGACACCCTCGGCTATCGCTGCATCGGCTGCCAACCAGTAAAGCCGTTCATCATCAACAAAGAAATAATGCGACTGGCCCTGCCCCACACAGAATGAGGCGTCGATACCTTTGAGTTTTATCGCCCGATAATCACCGAAGAGCAGATTGCCCTTCTCGATGCTGCGTGACATTTTTTTGTAGGCCGCAGTCGCATCGTCATCCGAGCGATAGATGGACAGATACACGACTGCGCTTCCCTTCGCCCCTGAGTACATACCTATTTTGTTGGATGCAGGCGTCACTTCCTTATCATGCATCCGATCGAGAATTTCGTTTGCCTTCTCGCCTTCAACGAGGTGAACTTGTTGCAGGCCACCTAATTGCTTCGGGAGTTCGACGCTGGACGAAGGTCTCAATACAACGTACGCGATGCCCACTATCGTCACTGCAATCAGCAATAGGTACAGCCATTTCAATTTCTTTATCATACTAAGCCTGGAGCAATGTTCTTGCACAAACAAAAACGCGCTGGAGTGCAACGGCACCACAGCGCGAACGAATGCAGCGAGTTTAGCTATTCAACTTCCGTTGTCGCAACAGCACGAGTAGCCCGGAACGTACCAGCGTTGCGTACTCCGGCAAAGGTTACCCATTCCCATCTCCCCGCAAACGTGGAGCGATCGAATCGGCCAACCAACAGGATATTATTGTCCGCGTGCAGCGGATGCAAGTTGATTGAGAGACCCGCGTTGGTGAACGAACCAACCAGGCTGCCACGCCCGTTCTGCGGACCAATACGCATTGTGTCGGCAATTGCTCGAAACTCCCAACGACCTGTCACGCGGTTGGCTGTATTTGTCAGCGAGAGCATGAGGCGACCACGGACAATCACTGTGCCCTCACGACTGTATCCCGTGTACTGGAACACGCTCTGTGCTTCGGAGACTGCGTCAGAAAGCCCTGGCGCCGCAGGCACGGAGTTGGTTACCTTCTGATTATCGGTACAGCCGTAAAGCAAACCCATCAGCACGACAAGGAGAAAAGCAGAAACGTATCTCATACTCACCTCTCTGAGGTTGGAAACATGAGTGAATCATCAGACCGTGGCCAAATATAATACAAACTAAGAAAAAATGCTCGCGGCGATTAGGAAGAAACAATGGCTGATGGCGTGACTTGACGAGGTGTTGGCGTTCGCTGTAAGAGGGTACAGGGATTTGCGAATAGTTCCCTCTATTCGAATTCTTCCGCCCGCCACCCTCTGGAAGTCCTGATCCCGATTTGTCCCATTACCTTGTCGGTGAATGCGGCAACGTATTCATCAACAGTCTTCGGGACAAAATACAGCGGGGAAGATATTGGCATGATGATGGTGCCATAGCCGGAAAGCTTCGCACATTGTTCGAGCGAAACCGTAGACATCGGCGTTTCCCGAACACAGATGACCAGCTTGTATCGCTCTTTCAAGCACACTTGTGCGGTGCGCGTAATCAGCGTATCACCTATGCCGGATGCGATTTTGCCGAGCGTGGACGTTGAGGCAGGAAGTATCACAAACGCGTCGAAGTAGTTCGACCCTGACGCCATAGGAGCAGTCAGGTCGTCATCGGAAAACTGTTTTTTGACGTAGGGCTTCAGATCCTTGTCGCTCAGATTCAGCTCATCGTGCAACAACACCTTTCCCCATGAACTGACAATGAGATACTTGTCTGCCGGGCATCGCTTCAGAAAATCGAGGGCATAAGCGGCGCCAGATGAACCGGTAATACCGAGCACTATCTTCATGCGTACACCCCGATCATCACCATCGCAAACACGCTGACTCCGGCTATTGCGTTGATCCTGAAGAATGCCAGCTCAACATCTTCCGCCTTTTTCTGCTCAAGATACAACAGATAGCCCGTCATCAACAGAAGGGGCAATGCGAGAAGTGAAAATGGAGAATAGAAAAACAGCGCGGTGAGAAATCCAAACGAGATGAAGTGAAAGAAGGCAGAATACTGGAGCGCACGTTCCCTTCCAAAGCGCGAGGGAAATGAATAGAGCGATTCCTTTTTGTCAAATTCTTCATCGAGCGTTGCGTAGATGATGTCGAAGCCGGCAACCCAAAAGAGCGTGAAGAGCGACAACAATGCCGGCGCGAGCAGGTTATCGAATGATGGCGAGATCGCAAACCAACCGCCAAGAGGACCCATCGCCAACCCCATGCCGACACCGAAATGTGCGAGCGGTGTGTATCGCTTCATGGTCGGGTAGATGACAAAAATCGCCAGCGGGATCGGCGCCATGTAGAAACAAAAGTCGGAGATGAAATACGCAGAACCAAAATACAAAGCGAGGCCCGCGATCATGACCCACGCCGCTTCCCATAGCGTCATGGTCCCGTTGGGGAGATCGCGTTGCGCAGTCCGCGGGTTGCGCTTGTCGATGTGCCGATCAATAATCCGGTTGAGGGCGAACGCAACTGTGCGAGCCCCGGTCGCTGCTGTGAGAACCAGTATGAGTATTTTGATGGGCGGTACTGCACTTCTCGACGCGAGCATCACACCGCTATAGATGAGCGGCAAGGAGAAAAGGGTATGTTCAATCTTTACAAAGGAAAAGAATCTCTTCACAGACACCACTCATGTTTGGAAATCGAAAGGTGAAAAAGCTTGACGGCCCCGTCAATATAGCCATTTCTTCAACTCGTAACAACGGCTGCTAAGCCGAACAGCGTATAGACGGAGGGACTGGAATACCTCAAACACCTTCTATCGTCGCGTTCGATTGACAATTCCCATGCCTCCACGTACATTGATCCAAAGGCTTAATCCGATTGTTTTTGTTTAGACTGTTCATCCCACCCCATGATGGAAGTTATGGATAAGAAACTCACCAAGAGTACTCAACAGACCAGGCAAGTCAGTGACAGCTACACTCAGCGAAATCGCCGGCGCGCGACGCTTGCCTACTCGCTGGCTGTCATCGCAACCCTGGTCACCCTTTTCCTTCGTCTCTCCATGGCATCCTGGATGGGCGACCGAATGGTCCTCATCCTTTTTCTTATCCCCATAAGTCTGAGCGCCTATGCCGGCGGCTTTGGCCCCGGTTTGGTATCTACATCGATCTCGACAGTTCTCGGACTGTATTTTCTCGTGCCCCGAACGGACGACTACGCCTTCCAAAGGCCGTCGGATCTTCTTCAATTGTTTCTGTTGATCATCGTGGGCACTCTCATCAGCGCACTCAACGGACGTCTGCATCGTTCCAAACACCGGATAGAATCCGATTCGCGACAACACGCCGTCACATTGGCAAGCATCGGCGACGCCGTGATTACAACAGATGCACTCGGAACAGTCTCCTACATCAACCGGGAAGCAGAACGTCTGACGGGCTGGAAGAACGAAGAAGCGGTGGGCAAACCGCTCTCTTCTGTTTTTCAGATCGTCCATGTGGTGTCGCGTCAACCGATCGACAATCCCGCCGAGGTAGTTCTGCACAAAGGCACAGTCCTGGGACTTGCAAGTGAGGCACTGCTCATTTCGAAAGACGGGCGCGAATTTCCGATTGACGACAGCGCCGCGCCGATTAGAGAGGTTGACGGCGAAATCCAGGGAGTTGTGCTTGTGTTCCGCGATTCCTCCGAAAAAAGGAAAGCGGAAGAAGCCTTGCAGGCAAGTCAGTCACGATACCGGGATCTTGTGGAAATGGCGCCGGACGCGATCTTCGTGAACCGCAGGAACAAAATTACATTGGTGAACGGTGCAGCGCTCGAATTGTTCGGTGCACGCAAAGCCGAGGACCTTCTCGGCAAATCACCATTCGACCTCTTCCACCCCGACGATCACGAGAAGATTCGAAATCGAATTGCCGATCTTGAGAATCGGCTTCCCACCCCGCGCCTTGAGGAAACAATCGTACGACTCGACGGCACGATAAGAAATGTCGAGGTCGCATCCGCGCCATTCATGGATCAGGAAGGACTCGCGATTCAGGTAATCCTTCGCGACGTAACGGATCGCAACCAGGCAGAGTTGAGAATCCGCGAGAATGAAGTCCGGCTTGCCGGAATTATCAACTCCGCGATGGATGGAATCCTTATTGTCGACGAGCATCAGCGCATTACGCTGTTCAACCCTGCAGCAGAGAAGATCTTCGGCTGCGCGAAAGAAGAGGTGATAGGGCAGCCGTTGGGCAAGCTCATTCCGGCGGGATTGCGATCTGCACATGAACAGCATTTCCAGTCGTTTGCCCATAGCGGCGTCACGCGTCGCACCATTCACGATCTCGGTTCGCTCACCGGACAACGCGCTGACGGCACATTGTTCCCGCTGGAAGTCTCCATCTCACGGATTGATGTGTCGGGGCGGAGTTTGTTCACGGCGATCTTTCGCGACATCTCGGCACGAGCACGGGCGGAAGCGGCTTTGCAGGAAAGTGAAAATCGTTTCCGACGACTTGCCAATTCCTTGCCACAACTCGTCTGGACGTCGGAGCCCGATGGCCAATGTGATTACTTCAACCAACAATGGATTGACTATACCGGAATTCCGATGAACGAACAACTCGGAATTCACTGGCTGCAGCAAATTCACCCCGACGATCGCGCCGAGCTTACCCAATTGTGGAACACGGCGGTTACGACCGGTACAGACTTCCGGGCTGAATTCCGCATCAGACGGAATGATGGAGCGTACAGGTGGTTTGACACGCGTGCGCTGCCAATGCACGATGCCCACGGCACTCTCGTACATTGGTTTGGATCGTGTACGGATATTCACGAGCAACGCGAAATGCGCGAGGCCCTCCGCGAGAGTGAACAAGCTCTCAAGCATGCGCAGATCATTGCAAGTATTGGAAGCTGGACGGCGGACCTCCAGGCCGGGACCATCAATACCTCCCTCGAGGCTGCTCAAGTACTCGGTTGGCCAGCGGGCATTCACAATAGTGAAAAGCTTTTCTCGCATGTTCACCCGGATGACTTGGCCCGCGTAACAGAATCGTGGGACGCAGCAAAACGAGGGGCCCCATATGACATCGAGCATCGGATTGTCACGAACGATCAGATTCGGTGGCTCCACACAAAAGCGGAAATCGAATTCAGCAACGACCGTACACGAATCAAGGCTACGGGCATTTCGCAAGACATCACAGATCGCAAGAAGGCCGAGCAGGCACTTTTTGAACGAGAGGAACAACTTCGCCTCTTTGTCGACTATGCTCCTGCCGCAATTGCCATGCTTGATAAACATATGCGCTATGTTGCCGTAAGCCAACGATGGTTATCAGATTATGGACTTGGCGTTCAGGATATCATAGGACGGAACCATTATGAGATTTTCCCCGACGTTCCGACCCGATGGAAAGAAATCCATCAACGTTGTCTTGCCGGTGCAGTAGAGAGTTGCGACGAAGATCCCTTCCCCCGCTCCGATGGGAAAATTGACTGGATCCGCTGGGAAATCCACCCGTGGAAGAGTACCGACTCGGAGATTGCAGGCATCATCATCTTCAGTGAAAACATTACCGAACGGAAAAAAGCCGAAGAGGCGTTGCGCGAGAGCGAGGAGCGCTTCAGGCTTTTCATGCAACACTTCCCCGGTCTGGCATACATCAAGGATTTGTCAAGTGTCGTGCTGTTTGCAAACCATGGATTCGAAAAGTACCTGGGTCTTCCGCCGGCGGAGATGGTTGGCAAAACGAATGAACAGTTGTTCCCGGCAGAATTCGCAACAACGATTGCCGCAGACGACAAGCGGGTGCTCTCTACTGGCGAGAGTATGGAAGTTGAAGAGCGATTTGCCGATCGTATGTGGTCAACACATAAGTTCGTTATTCCGCAGCAAGGTCAGGCACCGCTCCTTGCCGGGTTCACGATCGACATCACCGAACGCCGGCACGCAGAGGAAGCGCTGCGCGAGAGTGAGGAGCGCTTCCGCACTACGCTTTACAGTATTGGTGATGGCGTAATGACCACTGATCTCGATGGACGAGTCCTGCAGATGAATCCTGTTGCTGAGACTCTGACCGGATGGACAGAAGCGGAGGCCCGTGGACAGCGCATTCAATATGTCTTCAGGATTGTGAATGAAGATTCCGGAACAACCGTCGACAATCCCGTCCAGAAAGTGCTCGAGTCGGGAACGGTTGTTGAACTTGCGAATCACACCATCTTGCTCTCTCGCGACGGAACACGCCGACCGATTGCAGACAGTGGCGCGCCGATCAGGAATTCACACGGTGAGATCATTGGAGTCGTGCTGGTCTTCAACGATCAATCCGAGCGGCACAATATCCAGGCACAGTTGATCCAGGCGCAAAAGATGGAGGCAGTGGGCCGTCTTGCCGGTGGGGTGGCCCACGATTACAATAATATGAT
>CAYJNF010000202.1:0-7020 GCA_964370915.1 uncultured Chitinophagales bacterium | reverse complement strand
TCAACGGGGGGACAAAGAACTCCTGTTCAGCACTTACGTGCAATGGTTCACGGCTCGTCACCAGCACTTTGATCGATGGACAGGACGCGAGCATCGCGGCAACGACGGGCGCCGCAGAAATCACCTGCTCAAAGTTATCGATGAACAGAAGAAGCCGGCGCTCGTGCAGAAAATCCTTCACGGCATCAAGCAAGGGCTCTGCTCCACTATCGCGCACACCGAGGGTCGCGGCAATTTCGGAGACGACCAGGTCCGGATCGTTCACAGGCGCGAGAACGACAAGACACACTCCGTGTCGAAACTCGTCACGCAGTGAAGCCGCAACCTGGAGACCCAGACGAGTCTTGCCGGTTCCACCCGGTCCGGTGAGCGTGACCAGACGAACAGAATCTGTGAGAAGAAGTTGGCGGACAGCCTCAACCTCCTTTTCCCTGCCGATGAAGAGTGTGGTCTGCGCGGGAAGATTGTCGAGTACCGGGTCAGCAAGTTGCGCCGATGCAGTGTGCCCGTCCACGGTCCATGGGAGTTCGATTGCGTAGATCTCCACAGGAAGCTGAATATTCTTCAATTCCGATTTCGCCAACTTATGAAGCCGGACGTCGATCTTGTTTTGAATCTGGCGTGCGACATCTTCGGAGACACAAATCCCCTCCGGCTGCGCGAGCGGCTCGATGCGAGCGGCAATGTTCACACCGTCGCCAAGCACATTCGATCCGCGGACAACTACATCCCCCACATGAAGTCCGATTCGCAGCCTGATTGCTTTGTCTGAAGCGGTCGCCTGGTTCCGGTCATGCAGCAGCTTCTGAATTGCTATCGCGCATTGCGTTGCGCGCAGCGTACTCGAGAATTCCACGAAGAACGCGTCGCCGGCTGTTTCGATTTCTCTTCCATCGAACCGCGGAAAGAGTGACCGGAGCAATTGCCGATGTTCTTCGAGAAGTTCCAGCGCGAGCGCCTCGTTTTTTTGAGCAGCAGCACTGTAGCCCACCATATCGGTGAACATGATTGCGGCCAGCTTACGCTGTTCTTGTACCAACGTTGTCATGATGGTTCACTGATTGTGAAAGAGTGCGGATTCGTGCGCAGCGTGCAGAGGGACGCGTGAGGAAGGATTGAAACGCGGACAGTGTGATGCAGCATAGAGCTGTCCTGAAATTATGAAAGAACGAAGGTTCGAAGGGCATGAACCGGCTGAATGATAGCAAACCGGCGTGCGAAAATCAATTGCAGGTTGATCAGGTTGAGACAACTTCGGAAATCGTAATCCCGGAAGGATGGGGCAGCGCCTGAGACACAGCAATGTACTCCGGAATCTCGACGAATCCGGTCTGATTCACACTGTTCCCCTTAACAAATCCACCGCAGAGACACAATGTGGGAAAATACGTTTCAGACTCTTTGCGTCTCAGCGGTGGCATAAACAATCTCACCTGACCAATCGGGGTTAAACAGCGAAAGCGAATGAAAGAAATTCGCCAACTTTCAGACATCAACAAGAATCCTGAACCCACCATACGCCATACGCTTCACGTCGAAGGGCATCGCCTTTGAATCCATCATCGCTGCCAGGCGCGGGTCTTTCATGACCTTCGCGTTGACGCTGTCACGATGTTTGCGCGACTTGTAGACAATCCATGAAAACACGACCGTCTCGCCGCTCTTGACTTTGACTGCTCGCGGGAAGGGAACACCCATCTTCGTTTTCAAGTCGTCGCCAACGCATTCCCGGTATTCCAGAGCGCCGTGTTCACGCCACACCTTCCCGGCCTTGTGCGACATCCGGCGATACGCTTGCAGGTTCTTTTTCGGAACTGGTAATAGAAATCCATCAATGTATTTTGACATGAGGCCTCCTTGGTGAATAACTTGTGATGAAACAGTAACAGTCAATTAAGTCGTCGGAAGGCCGGCGATTTCCATCACCGGCCTGATTTCAATCGTACCAACGCGCGCAATGGGAACACGCGAGGCAATACCGATGGCTTCGTCGAGGTCTTTGGCATCGATAAGGAAGTAGCCGCCCAGTTGCTCCCGCGTTTCCGCAAACGGACCGTCGGTGACGAGCCGTTTACCGTTGCGCATGCGAATGCTGGTCGCCATTGATGTGGGATGGAGTGGAGATGCGGCGATGTGTTGTCCACCGGCATGAAGATCTTGCGCGAGCTGGGCGGAATCTCTGTAACACTCTGCCCGCTCGGTTTCGCTCAGAGCATTCTCGTCAAGGTAGACCAACAACATGTATTTCATTCCACCTCTCCTTACATTTTCATCGTGAAGGTACATAGTTCATTGCAATATCAGGTTTGCCACAATCACTTTTCTCATGTTGACTCCTCAGGCTGGTTGCTCACAGTTGATGATCCACGGTATGCCGTACTGATCAACAAGCATTCCAAACCGGGGCGACCAGAACGTTTGCTGGATCGGCATTTGCACTTTTCCGTTTACCACTAAGGCATCGAATATTCGATCCGCATCGGCCGGAGTTTTGACCTGAATGGAAACCGAAAAACCTTTCGGCGCCTCATAGTTGTCAGGTGGCGCGTCGGAGCCCATCAATAGTTCGTCACCAACATCGAGCTGCACATGAAGTATTTTTTTGCCCCACTCGGGCGGTACATGTTTCTCCGCCGGCGTACCCGCAAACGTTTGCATTGTCTCAATTCTTCCCCCGAGACACCGCTCGTAGAACTTGAACGCCTCCTCGCAGCGGCCGTTGAATAAGAGATACGGATTCAGTTGCATCGTGCCCTCCTTGAAATAATTCGGATGATTGAACTGTTCACATCACATAGTCGTTTGGCACAACTCAGAATCGACAGCGGGTCGTGCAACCACCGAGCGGCCATACTTTCTATTTTCAGTAGCGACGCTCTTCCCTGAGTTCCTCTTCAATCGGACGTACCTCAATACTCCCGAGTCGCGCCGACGGCCATTTCGAAGCGACCTGGATTGCCTCGTTCAGGTCCCTCGCGTTGATCAAGAAGAATCCTCCCAGTTGCTCTTTTGTTTCAGCAAATGGTCCGTCGGTAATGGAAGTCTTGCCGCTGCGAACCCGCACCGTCGCGGCGTTCCGAACGCTTTGCAACGCCTCAGCGGAGATTATGTGCCCGCGCTTCCGAAGCTCCTCAAGATAATCCAGCGTCTCGCGCCTCAGAACGTCCCACTCACTTTTGGACATCGCACTCAGTTTGTTTTCTTCCTCATAAGCAAGGCAGATATACTTCATTGGTTTCACCTCGATGAATTGAATTTTCCCGATAGCATGGCGCGGACAAAACGTCGGCCATTTTCGGTCCGTGCCGCATAGCCAACGGTTGAGTGTTGTTCCTGCTACGCTTGCTCCAGGGCTTTTATGTCAATCTTTTTCATTTGAAGCAATGCTTGCATGACCCTCTTTGACCTTTCGCCATTTGACAAAAGTTGTGGCAAGATTGCCGGAACAATCTGCCACGACACACCGAACTTGTCTTTCAGCCAGCCGCACTGCTGAGCCTTTGCATCACCACCCGCCGTGAGTTTCGTCCAATAGTGATCCAGTTCTTCCTGCGACTCACAATTGACAACAAAGGAAATTGCCTCGGTGAATTTGAAATGCGGCCCGCCATTGAGCGCCGTGAATGGTTGCCCTTCAAGTTGAAAGGCCACGGTCATTGCCGCCCCCTTCGGCATTCCGGAGGCCTGAGCGCTTGCCTCGTCATACCGCGTAACCGCACCAATTTTTGAGTTCTTGAAGATTGACACATAGAAATTCGCCGCCTCTTCGGCGTTGTTATCAAACCACAAGAATGGAATGATTTTTTGCATGAACGCCTCCTGCTATGTTATTATTGATTTTGCTTTAGACTGAATTCCATTTCCTGTTTTGCCCGACTGCTCATCCGGGCTACTCTTTCTCATCCCCAGATAGTAAGCCCGCTGTTTCTTATCGAGATGTTCAATTGTGTAGCGGAGAGCCACACGCGGCATCGTGGACGCATACGTATCCAAGAACTGCAGCAGCCTCTGACGATCCTTGTCTCCGGCAAAACGCAGCATCCATCCAGTAGCCTTGTGGATGAGGTCCACCTTGTCGCTCAGCAACATCCCGGCAATCTTGATTGCGTCATCTACCTCACCCAGTCTGATAAAATACGCAGTACTCACAATAGCAGTCCGCCGAGCCCATGTGTTCCTTGAGCGCGCTAATTTGTACAAGACAGTGCGCGGCTTATCAGACAAGTAGCCGCCGACCACATAGATACAGCCAAAGTCAACCAGATCCCAGTTGTTTATTCTGTCGAGGCGTTTCATGTACAGATCATACAACTCTTTTCGACGGGGGGCGGGAGTCTTCTTGTTGCGAGCCTGTTTGTCCATAATACTCACTCCGCCCGCCCGCACTTCATGAATCGGGCTTTCGAGCAAATGCTCAATCTCGGTCGGCGGCATCCCAATGAATTCTTTCGCGAGTGAAAAGACTTGCCCCATGCGCACACCAATGAATCGATCTCCATCGGGGTCCTTCTCGTCGAATACAAAATACTTGTGATACTTCTTGAGTTCGGCTTTCGAGCGGTATGCGTTGAGCCTCTTGACAAATTGTTCGGCACTCATTGCTGAGCCGCTATTCTTTTTCATGTGCCTTTGGAGTTCTAAGAGCAACTACTTTGCTTCATTAGTCGTTAACTTGCCGCCCAACCACGTGCACGGAAGCGCCGTGATGACAAGCGCAATTGGGTACCAATGGGGAGACAAGTCCCAGGCAACGACGGTACCGACTGTGGCGGCTACGATTCCTATGCTTCCGAGTATGATCACATGGCGCATTGGCCGATTCGGAGACAGCCTTGCAGTGACGTAACCGCCGGCCACCGTGTAGACGCATCGATATATGAGCGCCACCATAAGCATCCACGGTGTGAACAATCCCTGATCCGGTGGCGTAAAGATGCCTCGCAACTCCAGAACAAAATCCGTCCCAACAGATAAGATGACAACGGTGACAAATCCCGCAAAGACGGCCAGGATACTTCTGAATGTATTCTTCATGGTTGCGATTTTTTGTTGGTTAGGTTCCTCTTTGGTCTTTATGCTTCTTCTCTGCGAATTGGAATGAGTGAGCGTAGGGCGTCGTCGCGCAGATAAATCCCACCCCAGATCAGTACTCCGACATAAACCGGGAACAAGGCTGTGCTGAACAGTGGGGCATGAACCCGGACCTGCGTTGCGATGGCGCCGCCCAGATAGCCGGTGAGCAAGATTGCACCGAAAATGGAGGTCCGTGGAAAGAGGTATAGCGCGAGGCAAATGAGTTCCACAACTCCCAAACCCATAGCAGTATCGACGGGATATCCAAGTTGATTGAAAGAGTCCACAACAGGCCCTATCACCATCAAGTGGATGACACTATCGAAAAGCAGAAAGAGACTTACGATCGCGCTCAATGCACGTGAAGTCCAGAGCTTTGTCCTCGTCGTTCCATCTGATCGCATGAGAAGTTTCCTCCATTGTTCTTTTGAATGAGAATCACGCGTGACGTCTGCTTCGCCCGGCAACACTCGTTCCTTTTGTTGTCGAACGAGGATAGCCGGGATCGACACTTCAAACAAACTTTCTTCCTTCTCGATCTTCCTATCGGATTACCGCAGCGCGGCTGTCTGCGTTCGTAAGCGTGCCTCCCGCTCGCGCAACTCAGGTGTGAATGCCTCACCAAAATCCTCAGCTTCGAACACTTGACGAATCTCCACTTCGGTCTGGTCAAACGGAGCACGCTTGAGCCATTCAATTGCTTCGTCCTTGGAATTCACTCTCCACATCCAGAAACCGGCGACAAGCTCCTTCGTTTCGGCGAACGGCCCGTCGGTGACGGTTGTCTTCCCGCCGGAGAACTTCACACGCACTCCCTTGGAACTTGCATGAAGTCCCTCACCCGCCAGCATCACCCCAGCCTTTACCAGCTCTTCGTTAAACTTCCCCATCTCAGTCAGCATCTTCTGATCGGGAAGAACTCCCGCCTCTGAGTTTTTGTCGGCTTTCACGAGCACCATGAATCGCATTGTTGTATCTCCTTTTGATTATGTGTGATTTGTTTTATGTGGTTCCCTTTACAACACATAGTCGTTTGGCGATTCTGAAAATCGACAACAACCGATCACAAAATCAAAAAAGACACTTCGCCTTCGTTCACCCGTCACAGGGTCAAAGTGAGCTAATCTGCAAGGTCGCTCAGGCGTCGCTCAAGAAAACGCCGTTCTGGCTCCTGGCGTGTGAGATCGAGGGCGCGTGTGTAGGAAGCCCGGGCTTCGGCAGTCTTTCCCAATCGTCGGCACAGTTCCGCCCGCGCTGAGTGCGCGAGATAGTAATCGACGAGATCGCCTCGTGCGAGTATCTCGTCAATCAACTCCAGGCCCGGCGACGGGCCATCGCGCATTGCCACCGCGACTGCGCGATTCAACTCAATCACAGGCGAGGGCTCCGCTCGCAGCAACAAATCGTAGAGCGCCACGATCCGTGCCCAGTCTGTCGCAGAAGCGCTCGGTGCCTCCGCATGTACCGCAGCTATTGCCGCCTGGATTGTATACGAACCCACCCGCCCCGACGATAATGCCTGTCCCACAAGAGACAATCCCTCGGCAATGTGGCTACTATCCCAAAGCGAACGGTCCTGATCCTCCAGCAGAATCAGATCGCCATCGGCAGAAGCTCGAGCCGTGCGACGCGATTCCTGCAACAACATCAGCGCAAGGAGTCCTCGCACCTCCGAATCCGGCAGCAACTCCATAAGCAACCGTCCGAGGCGAATTGCTTCGCCCGAAAGATCAGCCCGCGTGAGCGATTCACCTGAGGATGCGGAGTAGCCTTCATTGAATACCAAGTAGACCACATGGAGCACGGTGTCCAAACGATCAGGCAGATCATGTTGTGATGGCACGTGATACGGAATGGCGGCATCGCGGATTTTCGCCTTTGCGCGCACGATGCGTTGTGCTACAGTCGACGGCGTGGTGAGAAAGGCGCGTGCTATTTCTTCTGTCG
>CAYJNF010000201.1:4216-7065 GCA_964370915.1 uncultured Chitinophagales bacterium | reverse complement strand
GTACCGGACGATGTACTCCGGCGTGTAATACACGCCGCCGGCTTTGCGCACTTCGGGTTTCTCTTCCACTTTTGCGCGCTTCTCCGTTGCGCTTACCACTTTGCCAAGGAAGCGCTCGTAGATGCTGCCGAGAATAGAAATCGGAATCTTGTCGAAGTCGTACGGCGACGCGGGATCGGAAAGTTCTGCGCAGATTGCGCCGAACACATCATTGTCGGGCGGGACGAATGTGTCGCTGTCGAGTATGCGATGTTGTTTGAAGACGAGTCCGTTGTACTTCGGCTCAAGACTGCGGCACAGAGACGAGAACGCATTCCACGCCGAAGGCTTCGCGCTTAACCCAATGATCGACGGCTCTTCGATGGACTTATCTTCGAGGAAGCGAATGAACACGAGACGATCGAGCGTACGCTGAACGGCTTCGGTAAGCTCCTCGCCGTCAAGATGCTGGTTGTTGTTCTTGAATTCCTTTGCAAGCGATTCGCGGCAGCCATCGAGCAACTCCAGGAACGCTTCATCAACTTGTTGGTATGTTGCCCGGAGTGCGCCTTTCTTTGCCGCTTTGCCTTTCGGCATTGGAAGCGACGCGGCAAATTTTTCGAGCGAGCCATTGGCAACGGCTTCTCGTCCGAACAAGTGAAAAATGCGGGCAAACTTCTCAGCATCCGCATAGTCGGAATAATGGAACGACTCAATCTTCCTGTCGAGCGATGTTTTGATATCCGGCTTGTAGCGGCAATCGAGAATATGAAACTCTTCAAAGTCGGTGAGCACGGCGAGCGGCGTCCCCTGATTCCACCCGTAGCGGGTGGTTTGATAGCAGTCGTCCGGGTTGGCAAGATTGCGGGAAGGTTTCTTCGCTTCGACGAAAAACTTCACGGTGCGAAAGTTGGGGGCAATGCAGAACGCATAATCTGCGCGTCGCTGCGAACCGGAGGCGTTCACACGGTTTTCAATCTTGACTTCCTGCTCGTAGGGATTCTTCTGGCGCTCGTGCGTTACATCCCATCCGAGTGCAGTAAAGAATTTGTCAATGTAGTCCTGCCGGACTTCCGATTCTTGATACGAGGCGGAAAGAAAAGCAGATTCCTGTTGCTTGAAATCTTCAACGAGCTGACGGATGAGGTCGAGAGATTCGTTCATGAGTACCGTGCGTTATTTTTCGATGTTGAGCGGAGCGAAACATCCGACAGCCTCTCGGTACGAATTCAGATTTCTCTGTAAGTGAGTTGTGAGGCCCTTCGCCCCGCCTTGCGGGGCTCAGGGCTTAAGACTACCCCAACTGCTCCCTCTTGTGTAGATATTGCGTTAGCGCCACGTCAAACGGCGTGGCGGTATCCATCAATACATAATCAACGTAATTCTCGCGGCACTCTTTTTTGTACCGTTCGAGAAACGCGCTCATTTCACGCTGGTACGCTTTCTGGATTTGCCATGGCTGCGTCATGAGTTGTTCAGTCGTTTCCATATCCTTGAACATCGCATCGCTGCCGAATGCAAAGCTGCGCTCCAGAGGGTCGAGCACGTGCATGACGATCACTTCGTTCTTCTTGTGCCGGAAATGCTTGAGCGCAGCGATCACTTCATCGGGTTTGTCAAACAAGTCACTGATGACGATGACAAGTCCGCGTCGCTTGATCCGGTCAGCAACATTGTGCAACGATTTTCCGGCTCCGGTCTTGTTGCTCCCCTTCAGCTTCTGCAGCTCAAGCAGAATCTGGCGCAGATACGCTTTAGTCGCATGCGGGGGAAGGTAACTTGATACGTGCTCATCAAAGACCGCGAGTCCGACAGCGTCCTGCTGCTTGATCATCATGTACGACAATGCAGCGGCGAGATACGCGGCATACTCAAGCTTCTTTATATTTCCGGGCGAGGCGTAGTCCATCGACCGGCTTGCATCAAGCACAATGTACGATTTGAGGTTTGTTTCCTCTTCGTACTGTTTGATGTAGTAGCGGTCGGTCTTGCCGTAGATTTTCCAGTCGATGTGCTTTATTTCGTCGCCGGGCATGTACTGCCGATGTTCCGCGAACTCCACACTAAATCCGTGGTACGGACTTTTGTGCAACCCTGTAATGAATCCTTCCACCACCAGCCGAGCGCGAAGTTCCATGTTGGCAAGCTTCGATACGATGCCCGGCTGAAGGTACTTTCGATACTCATCCAGATTGCCTGGCAGATTGCCTGGCAGATTGCCCGGCCGTGAGGTGCTATGGTGTGGGGCAGACACTATTTTTTCTTTGCCGATTTCTTTGCAGGGGTTTCAGCCGCGACCTCGTGTTTTGTTGTTTCCTGTATGGCAGGCAGCAACTCTTCAGGTCGCTTGCCGAGGTTTTCCAATTCGAATCTGGCCGATGCCGCCATTTCGTGCTCGGGGTACTTCGCTAAGAAACTCTCAAACGCTTGTTTCGCTGTCGTCAGATCGTGCAACTCATTATTGCTGATGTAGCCAACCAGAAACATCGCAAGGGGCGCTCTCTTGCCGTCCAGAAACGTGTCGTACACACGCTTATACGCGAGGACTGCCGCAGGAAAATCGTGCAGGTTATCATTCTTGATTGATGCAACAAGAAACATCGCTTCTTCGGTCAGCGCTGACTTCGGATGGTCGGCAATAAGCTGTTCATACTGTTCGAGCGCCACCGCAAAATTGCTGGAATCGCGGGCAGCATTGCCCTTGGCCATGTACTCTTCGGGGGAGGGTTTACTGCAACCCAGAATGCCAATCGCAAACAAGACTACAAACACAGACAACAACTTCATCGTACTGTTCTCCTTTAGTGATATTCGTGCGAAACAAAGTAGAGAAATGGTGAACGAGAATCAACGACATGAAGCAGACTTCA
>CAYJNF010000201.1:0-4116 GCA_964370915.1 uncultured Chitinophagales bacterium | reverse complement strand
AAAGGGCGCAACCACTCTTTCAATCACCTTGGCGGCCTCAGGCTGCATTGTTGAACTCCTATCGGAGTTCGCATTTTGTTTTTTTCACAATCTACAAACGTGCAACTCCTCACGGAGTTGATGGAGATTGACCAACATCGGAATCAAGCATCGCCGACTCCATAGGAGTCGAACGTTTGTGGACCAATAATTGCCTACTGACCTTTCCAACTCCGTCGGAGTTGAACAACGCCGGACTTCCCGTGAAATATTTTAACGTGACACCAGCGGCCCATACACCCTGTGCCGCGTATTCTATTTCCTGCACCACTAGGGACAGAGTTCCTATGCTTTTGAAAACACTGCCGCGAAGAAGCCGTCCGTTCCGGTTTTATGTGGCAACAGAGTCATGAAATCAGTCGACGCATCGATCGGAATGCGATTGTACCCCAGCACATCCGGCGCCGACACGACTTTGAATTCCGGATGGTTTTTCAGAAACTCCGCAACAATATCTTCATTCTCTTGCCGCAACAAAGTGCAGGTGGTGTATACCAATCTTCCTCCGGGTTTTACCAGAGTCGAATAGGTTTCGAGAACAGACAATTGAGTTCCGGTGATTCGATCAACAAACGCTTCGTTGAAGGCAAGCTTCGCTGCAGGGTTTCGCCGGAATGTGCCGGTTCCCGAGCATGGTGCATCAACAAGCACGGAGTCGGCCGTACCTTCCAGAGACTTGATCTTGTCGGTGTTCCGGTTGGCATTGTGAAGTTGTGCTATCGTTACTCCGGCTCGCGTAAGGCGTGGGCGTATGTTCGTGAGGCGCGTTTCGTCGATATCAATCAAATGAAGCGCCCCCTCGTTGTTCATCAATGCCGCGAGATGAAGCGTTTTCCCACCGCCGCCTGCACAGGCATCCACAATCGTCTGTCCGGGTGTTGGTTGAAGAAGCAGAGAAAGCAGTTGGCTCCCCTCATCCTGCATTTCGAACCAACCCTCCTTGTACGACTTCAACGACTGCGCGTTAATCCGCTTGGTCAATACAAGTCCAACAGGCGAAAGCTTCGTTCGTTCGGTTTCAATTCCCTCTTGCCTGAGAGCTTGTCTGCATTCTTCGACTGTGGTCTTCAGGCGGTTCACCCGAATGACGGTGGCAGCAGGTTCGTTCAGCGACCGGCAGAGCGACTCAGTTTCTTCTGTCCCGAATTGCTTTATCCAACTCTCGACGATAGAGTCGGGGAAGGAGTGCATGACTGCTATGCGTTTTGCATCGTCCAACCTTATCGCTTCGGGAAGTTGTGCCCCCCCAACGGTATCCACAAAACTTCGCACATCCGATTTCGGGAAGAAAATCTTCCAATGACTTTCCGTGTCGGAAAGGACAGCCTCACGCTGCTCATGATGCATACGAAGTGCAAAAGCAATGTACAGTCCAATCGAAGGCACGACTCCCGGCTCGACCGATTTCATCCCCTCTTCAACGTAGACACGGAGCAATCGATAATTCCTGAGAATGCCATAGATGACTTCGGCAATGAAGCGACGATCTTTCGATCCGAGATAGTGGCGATTGCGAAAGAATTCTTGAACAATGCTGTCAGCGGGATGTTTCAGCGGGCGGATGAGTTCGAACAGTTCGGTCACATGACCGATAAGAGAGGATTTCTTCATAGGTACAAGAAACGAAAAAGCGTGACATTCTCAAAACTGAAGTCACGCCTCGACGCAGGCCGTATTTCGCAAACACGCTACACGGCCACCCACGGCTCACGCAATTCCGACGTCATATACCCGCGTGCCATGCGCGGCGTGTTGTACGCAATGCCCACATCGCCATCCATATTCAATGCGATGATGCCTCCGTAACCTTGAGCCTTGCGTTCAAGAATCTTCATCCCTTCAAGAGTTGCGAGCGCCGGATCGTTGCCATTTCGATCCATGATATCAATGACGGTTTTCGCCATCACCACCTTGATCATTGCTTCGCCCCATCCCGTTGTCGATACTCCGCCGACCGCGTTGTCGGCGTAGGTTCCGGCGCCGATAATCGGCGAGTCGCCAACACGCCCGGGAAATTTGTTCGGCGTTCCGCCAGTAGATGTGCCTGAGGCGATTGCCCCATTCTTATCCAGTGCCACAGCGCCCACCGTATCATTGGGAATTTTTTTCTTCCGGAATGCATCCCGCGCGGAGCCGGGTGATTTCGTCTGCCATTCCCGCCAGCGTTGAATCTCACGTTCAGTAATCAACTCATCTTGCGAACACGTCTTGATCCCATGCTCTTTGGCAAACCGTACTGCTCCTTTCCCTACCAGCAGAACGTTTTCACTTTCTTCCATGACCGTTCGCGCAAGCTTGATGGGATTGCGGATGTTCTGCACGGCGGCAACCGCACCGGCTCGAAATGCTTTCCCATCCATGATACTCGCATCAAGTTCAACTTCGCCGGAGAGATTAAGAAATGAACCGACGCCGGCGTCAAACGTTTCATCGTCTTCCATCACCATAATCGCCGCTTCAACCGCCTCGACAGAGCTGCCACCATCATTCAAGACCGACATCCCCACCATGAGAGCCCGCTGAACGCCAACGCGGTGTGGTTCAACCAGTGCATCGGGAATATCCCACGCACCACCGTACACTATGAGTGCTACCATAATTTTCTTGTGAAGGATATGCTGCACCAATGTAGCACACGCTTCCACTGAAAACAATGTCGAAAAAAAAAGTGTGACGAACCGTAAACAGTCCGTCACACCATGTTTGCGTCACAGCATGACACGTATCATTTCAACGACCGATGTCTATTCCTGGGTCTTCACCTCAGCAACGAATTTCTTCACGAATTCAATCAGCCCCCGATCATCGAGACCAACCTCGACAACGTCGCCGTCTGCGAACTCACCATCAAGAATTTTCTCGGACATTGCATTGATGATGTGCTTCTGGATGACGCGTTTCAACGGCCGCGCACCATACATCGGGTCGTATCCAAGTTTCGCCAGCCAGTCCTTCGCCTCAGGAGTTACCTCAAGGACGATTCCTTTTCTGGCAAGCAGTGCTTCCACACGCTTCAACTGCAACGTCACGATTTCCCGAATTGCCTGCTGCGCCAATGGCGTAAAGACAATCACTTCGTCGATGCGGTTCAGGAACTCCGGCCGAATCGACTTCTTCAGCAATTGCAGAAGCTCCTGCTTGAGATCGGCAAACTCGCGATCCCAATTCTCGTGATTCTCAAATCCAGCAGCCAGACGGTCGCTTATCAAATGCGAACCAAGATTCGACGTCATGATGATAATTGTATTTTTGAAGTCGACAGTCCGCCCTTTGCTGTCCGTCAAACGTCCCTCATCCAGCACTTGCAGCAGAACGTTGAACACCTCCGGATGCGCTTTCTCGATTTCGTCCAGCAAGACCACCGAGTAGGGCTTTCGACGAACCGCCTCGGTTAACTGTCCGCCTTCATCATAGCCGACATAACCGGGTGGAGCGCCGATGAGCCGGGACACGGAGAACTTCTCCATGTGCTCACTCATGTCAATGCGAGCCATTGCCCCTTCATCATTGAACAGAAACTCCGCAAGTGCCCGGGCAAGCTCCGTTTTGCCCACGCCTGTACTTCCGAGGAAAATGAACGAGCCAATTGGACGTTTCTCATCCTGCAAACCTGCACGCGACCGGCGTATCGCATCGCTCACAGCTTTCACGGCCTCTTCTTGCTCGATCACCCGTTCACGAAGTCGGTCTTCAAGATGCAGCAACTTCTGTCTGTCGCTTTCCAGCATTCTCGTCACAGGGATGCCGGTCCAGCGCGCAACGATTTCCGCGATGTCTTCTGCATCTACTTCCTCCTTGAGCATCCTGACATCCTTCTGGAAGAGTTGCAGCTTTGTTGAGGCCTCGCGAATCCGTTTCTCGAGGTCTGTAATGATTCCATAGCGCAATTCGGCAACACGACCAAGATCGCCTTCGCGTTCCTTCTTCTCTGCCTCAAGCCTCGCGTTCTCAATTTCTCCCTTCATTTTCCGGATGGATTGAATAAGATCCTTCTCGACTTGCCAGTGTGCTCTCAACTCCGTGCGAAGTTGCTGCTGCTCGGCAAGGTCCTTCTCAACATCATCCAGCCGGTCTTTC
>CAYJNF010000200.1:5879-7074 GCA_964370915.1 uncultured Chitinophagales bacterium | reverse complement strand
GTGATGCTGGGCTTGAGTTGAACTGCGGTCAATCAGTTACTTGTCTTTCATTTCCTAAGTGTTGGTAACAGTAGAACGGCCTGCCTTTTCTTCTCGTCAACAACTTTCGCATAGACTTGGGTTGTCTGAAGATTTCTGTGACCGAGCAGCTTTGACGTAGTATAGAGGTCTACGCCGCTTGAGAGTGAGAGAGTTGCAAAAGTGTGTCTTGATTTGTGGAATGAAATCACCTTGCTGATTCCTGCAACTTTTGCCCATTTCTTGAGTTGCTTGTCGACGACAGGCTGAGTCGGCATGAAGAAAACGGAATTGTCCGGAAATACCCTACGAATGTTGGGACTTGGCACCGCGTTCTTTTGCATCTTCAGGATTCTCAGTGCTTCCGCTGATAAGGGGAGCCTTTCTGCTGCATCCGTCTTTCGCTGACTGAACTCGATGTGACCATCCCAGATCTTATCCCAAGTCAATGCATCAACGTCAGAATAGCGTAGACCGGTGAAGCATGAGAAAAGGAAGGCAGCCTTTACTTGCTCGTTGGCGCAAGGAGTTTCTGAAAGCTTCTGAACCTCTTCAAGGGTCAAGTGTACGGGCAGTTTGTCTTTCTTCTTGATCGTCACCTTAGCGGAGGGATCGCGAGGAAGGCGAGCTTCATCCACAGCTTGATGCAATGCGGTTTTCACTCTCGCGAGGTAGATTTGCGCTGAGTTTGGCGAGAGTCTGGGTTTTGCCTCTTTCAGTAGATACTCTCGATAGTCCTCGAAGAGTTCTCTGTTGAGTTGAGCGAATGTCAGGGTATCCCCATTTCTGAACTTCTTCAAATGCGCAATTGCATTTCGCCAGGAGATCTTCGTGTTTTCCGATAGGCGTTTGTCTGCGAGGTCCTCGCAGTACTGAATGAAACTTTCCTTGTTCTTCTTCACGGCGCTCACACCGTGCCCATTATCAAATTCTGCAACCCGCTTCTTGAAGTATTCTTCGCCGCGAATTCTTGCTTCCTTATCCTGGATTCGGTCGCCGGTAAGAAGTCCGAACGGAACGGTCTCTGTCCAGCGCTCACCGTCGCGATGTACATCAAGGTATTGTTGCTGGTTCCCGCTCGGTAGCTCGCGCACGCGGAGTACCACGCCTTTGATTCTGCTAACTCTTGCCATGATTGTGTTCCCGAAAAAGATTTTCGTACCGGAATCAATCTAAA
>CAYJNF010000200.1:0-5869 GCA_964370915.1 uncultured Chitinophagales bacterium | reverse complement strand
TAGATTACGCTGATTTTATTGGGTTTTCTTGCTGTTGCTTGCTCTTGTTATCTCTTGTTTTGCCGGACGTTATATTACCACTGAATTACTCCCGCAGGAAATTTGTCCAAAATATACGCACACATTGTCCCACTTGCAAATAGCATTGTGCTGCACTTGTAACTTCGTATCGGCTGACTCATCAGGAAGAAATCGCACAACATGACGCCATGCCCGCAGATTCTGCTCCCTGAAAAGCCGCACTGCTAAGTGCCCAAAAGTCCTGCAACACAGTTTACTGGACAAAAAGAGGATACTCCTCTACCCGGGTCGCCACCGAAACCTTTCGAAGGTGCACAACTTGGAGAGGCATACAAACAACCTGTAACCTGCTACTGATCGACGGGGTTGAGATGAGCAACCATCCGGAGTTCTGCTGCAAGTTTTGATTGAAGACCGTTGATAACATCTACGCTATTGACTATGTTTGTGCTGCCAACTCTGTCCAACGACGAAGGAAGGCGGCAAACAGCGTTGCTGAAAAGGAAGACGTGAAAAAGGAATATCCTGAGATTCTTGAGAGCCAAGCAACCGGTGACCCATAATCAATAAAGGAGAATTCATGGACAGATACTTGGTCGTAATTCCTCACACAATGGAGGACTGCTTGCGCGTCCTCAAGCAAATCGAAGCGATAGGCACGATAACCCACTTCGATTGGGGATGCAAAGATGGTGACCACACCGGGTGGGCAATTATTGAAGCCACCGACAAATCGGAAGCGCTGATGGTCGTTCCGACAATTCAGCGGAGCAAAGCACAGGCGATCAAGCTAACCAGATTCGATCCCGAAGAGATTCGGGAAATGCATTTGTAACCGTAGCTACAAGCAGAATGTCTCGCAGCATTCGAGGGTCCGGCGTCTGGCGCTCAATAACCAACTGCCGAGGTGTGCGATCTGCGCGCTCAGACTCTTTCCTTCACTCGTTGCATCATACCTCAACAACGTGGACTGTTGGTAGTTGCCCGATCTATTCAACAACTTATGCGGAAAGCCTTTGAACAGAAGAACAATGCTTCTCGAGTCGCTCAAGCTTGGTGCGGCAACTTCGCTTGGCATTCAGTTGAGCCGCGCGAAGGCGTTTGCGCTGAAAACCGGATTTCTCACCGAGCTTACCGGCAACCCGCTACGATTTCCCCCGGTCTTCACCAATGGCGGGACGATGACGGTCGCATCAAGCAACGTTGCTGTTTGGCCCGGAACAACCACACAAGTCACGGCAATCAATGGCTCGTATCCGTGCCCGACTGTCAGAGTGCAACGCGGGTCAGTATTCTCCGCACATGTTGTGAATCAACTTTCCGAGGATGCAACAGTTCACTGGCACGGATTGATCGCGCCCGAGGCAATGGATGGACGTCCCAAAGATCCGATTCTTCCCGGTGGCTCGTTCACCTACACGTTCCCCATCGTCCAACGGGCAGGGACTTACTTTTATCATGCCCATGCGAACATGCTAACGGCGAAACAAGTCTATCAAGGATTTGCTGGACTGTTCATTATTGATGATGACAACGAGAATCCGCTCGGTCTTCCCCGCGGCGCCTTCGATGTGCCGCTGGTGATTCAGGATAGAAGAAGCGCGAATCAACCGCAGTTCACCTATTCCCCGACGATGATGGATGTAATGAATGGCTACCTCGGAGATCTCGTTCTCGTCAACGGCACCTCCGATGCATACCTCGAAGTTTCGCGAACGTTGTACCGTTTCAGACTCGTTAACGGCTCGAACGCGCGCGTGTATAAGATCGGCTTCGCTGACGGCCATGCATTTCATATTGTTGCGACCGACGGCGGATTGAAAGACCAAGCGGTGTCGGCAACGTCGTTCTTGTTATCGCCCGGCGAGCGGGTTGATATTCTTATGGACTTCTCTTCATACTCTCTTGGTCAGAATGTTGTGCTCAAGTCGTTGCCGTTTACCGGTGGTGGCGGCACTCAGGGTTTGGATTTGAATATCCTTCGGTTCGATGTCACCGGAAGCCAAAACTCTGGCGGAACTCTTCCGGCAACCCTCCCGGCAATAACATACTACAGCCCGTCGGATGTTGTGCGGACGAGGACGTTTCTTCTTAGCTCGACAATGGGCGGCGGGCACAAAATCAACAATCGAACTTATGATCTGAACCGAATAGATGAGGAAGTCCCGGGCAATCAACTCGAAGAATGGCGCATCGTCAACGGAACCACGGAGTTCCACCCGATGCATATCCACGGACTTCTCTACCAGGTTCTTTCACGAAATGGTAACACAACTCTTCCGCCATCAGACCGGGGATGGAAGGATACGGTTCTCGTCAACCCGAGTGAGACGGTGAGAGTGCTGGTGAAGTTTACTGACTACAACGGCATATACCTTTTCCATTGCCACAATCTCGAACACGAAGATGATGGCATGATGATGAACTTTCGTGTGAACGGACTGACTGACGTTGCGGATTCGGATGGAAACGCACCATCCGGTTTTCAGTTGCATCAGAACTATCCGAATCCATTCAACCCAACGACAACGATTCGGTTTGAGGTTCTCGGTTCGGGTTTTGTGTCGCTCAAGGTCTTCGACCTGCTTGGCAAAGAGGTTGCTACACTTGTCAACGAAGTCCGTTCTGCAGGAAGCTACGATGAAGTCTTCGATGCGTCGTTGCTCGCATCCGGCACGTATATCTACAAGTTGACCGCGGGAAGTTTCTCGGCGGAGAGAAAACTGATCGTCCTCAAGTGAGTATCGATGTGGCGCCACGATCGAACCACGATGCATACGAAATTCCATCCCCACTCAGGCGCGCAATTAGAATCATAATGCTCAAGCGCTCCTCTCACATATCATAAAACAGACATTTTTGGCGGACAGGAAGGTGACCAAGTCCAAAATACCGCGATTACGGGATGGCGGAAGTCCATTGGTCTTGGTATCTTCACAGTGGGTTTTCGCCTGCCAACTCGCTGCTGAATGTGCAGGTGCCAGGGAAGCGGTCTCGTGGAGAGAACTCTAGGTGAACAAGAGGACACTGAGGGGAAATGCGAATCAATTGTCTCTTGTTCTTGAGGTTTCTTTTTTCTTTCTTGCCCTACGTTCTTCAAGAAAATACAAACAAAGCGGGTTTCACGGACAAGCGGCCTGCCGTAGCTGACTTCAACGTAGACTAAGTCATTGCATGAGAACGTAAAGCTCCTCGGATGTAGAATTTTTGCCGATGAGCGAATCGTTCATTTTTTTTGCTCGGCAGTTTACCGCTCCAAGCCTCGACCATGAAAACGAACGAGCATTCCACCGCGAGAAGGATACTTCCCAAGCTCCCTCAGGTTTTTGGGGCAGCTTCGGGGGTGCTCGGCCTCATCACGTTGCTCGCGTGGCTTCTCAACCTTCCTGTTCTTGCCAGCTTCGGCGCAGACCTGATACCGATGGCGCCAAGCACCGCGCTACTATTTGTTTTCTTAGGACTCGCGGTTGTTTTCCACACTCGCCATCCTCAGAGCCGCAGAACATACCTGATAGCCCTGGGACTCTGTTTTCTGAGCGCGGCAGCGGCGCTGCTTCTCTTCTGGCTTTCCTCAGCAGGTATATACACTACCATCGAACATATTGGAGTTTCTGCTTCCGGAACAATCCATGGCTCTCCAGTCGGTCACATGTCTCCTATTACTGCGTTCTGTTTTTTTGTCCTGGCGTTGTCCATCATCGTGACTCTCTTTTCTTCTGCTGAGAAACCAAGGCGGGCGCAGTTGGCTTTTCTGTTGGCGTGCGTGGTTGGATTGATTTCGGTAGTACTTATGGTGGCGTACTCGTTCGGAACACCGCTCATGTATGGCAGTGAGTTTATTCCTCCGGCACTGCCGACCTCCCTTGCTTTCTTCTTCCTTGCCATTGCGGTGCTCACAAGCGCCAGGCCGCACATTTGGCCAACCAGCAGAATGGACGAAGCAGGGGCAGTACTCAGTGCGTACTTCCTCGGCCTGATTTTTGTTCTGCTCACCGCCGGCATTCTCGCGATAGGGTACTCTTACTACCACAGTTTCGAGCAGCGGTACACGAAGCGAATCGACGACCAAATTTCTTCCGTTGCCGATTTGAAAGTGGGCGAACTTGTACAGTGGCGCAAAGAACGGTTGGGCGATGCATTCGTGTTCTACAGGAATGCGAACTTCTCCGGATTGGTCAGAGAGTTCCTCGATAAATCCAAGGATATCAAAGTCCAGGAGCGACTTCGTACGTGGATGCGGCAAGTGAGGGAGTCGCACACGTATAGTCGTGTCTGTTTGCACGATGCTACGTTAACAAAGCGAATGTCGTATCCGGAGGGACTCGAACCGCCGGACTCGCTGTTCACGCAGCCAGCTTCCGAGGCTTTGCAATCGGGTAAGGTTATGTTCCAGGATTTTTACCGAGACGGACACGACGGGCGAATATATTTGAACCTCCTCATTCCTATTCTCGATCCACAGCAGAGCGAGCGCGCGATTGCGATCCTTTCCTTGCGTATTGATCCCGAAACGTATCTCTATCCACTTCTCAAGCGGTGGCCTTTCCCAAGCCGGACGGCAGAGACTCTTATTGCTCGCCGTCAAGGCACCGATGCTCTCATCCTCAACGATCTCCGATTTGGAGGACACACGGCGCTGAACCTGCGCATCCCGCTCACGAACACAACCAATCCTGTTGTCAGAGCGGCGTTGGGACAAGAGGGGACCGCAGAAGGTGTTGATTACCGCGCGGTTCCCGTGCTTGCAAACGTGAGGACCATTCCCGACTCTCCCTGGTTTATGGTTGCGCGTATGGATTTGTCTGAAATCCAAGCTCCATTGAGAGAGCGGTTATGGATGACGGTGATTCTCATTGGCGCGTTGCTTGTGAGTGCAGGCGCCGGTGTGGGTGTTGCGTGGAAACAGCAGAGAGGCCGATTCTACCGGCAGCGGTATGAGGCCGCACAGGAGATTCAAAAGCTCAATGCTGAACTGGAGCAACGTGTGATTGAGCGAACCGCCCAGCTCGAAAATGTCAACACCGAATTGCGCAACAGCCGGGCCGAACTCCAGAGCCTCTTCGAGTCGCTGCCCGGGCTTTACCTCGTCCTCACGCCCGAGCTCACGATCGTAGCCGCGAGCGACGCCTACCTGATGAGTACCTTGACCACGCGCGAAGGCATCATCGGTCGCAATCTTTTTGAAGTGTTTCCGGACAACCCGGACGATCCGGACACAACCGCTGTGGCAAATATGAGAGCTTCCATTAGTCGTGTACTCCAGAATGCAGTTCCCGACGTTATGGGGATCTCGAAACATGATGTCCGCGGGCCCGACGGTGTTTTTGTGGAACGGTACTGGAGTCCCATCAACTCGCCCATGTTCGGAGCAGATCGCAAGATCAAGTACATTGTCCATCGCGTCGAGGAAGTGACGGAATTCGTGCTGCAAAAGTCCAGGCCTGCGGGCACCTCCGTTGAGGTGAGTGCGCGAATGGAGCAGATGGAAGCTGAGATTTTCCAAAGCTCGCAAAAGGTGAAGGCGGCCAACCAGCTGCTCGAAGCCGCCAACAAAGAACTGGAAGCTTTCTCGTATTCCGTCTCGCATGACCTGCGTGCACCGCTACGCGCCATCGACGGGTTCTCGCGTATCATTCTGGAAGAATATGCGAACACCCTTGATGCGGAAGGCCGCCGCTTGTTCAACGTAATTCGCGAGAATACACTCAGGATGTCTGAACTCATCGATGATCTTCTTGCGTTGTCTCGTGTTGGCCGATCTCAGTTGAGGCTCGCACGCGTCAACTTGACAAGACTTGCCCTGTCCGTGTGCGAAGAAGTGGTGCCTCCTTCGGAACGCGAGGGGGGA
>CAYJNF010000199.1:0-7091 GCA_964370915.1 uncultured Chitinophagales bacterium | reverse complement strand
CTCTCAGACCTGCACATTAGCCTCGATCACTCGCGACAGAACACGAAGAACATGCGCAGGCTGCTCGAGTACTGCCTCGGGCAGAATGTGGACCATATTGTTATCACCGGCGACATCGCTGCGAATGCGGAGAAAAAGGAACTTGAGGCAGCCAGGAAAATCTTCCGCAGCTTCGGCTTGCTGGATCCGGAAAAGCTCACGCTCGTGATTGGCAACCATGACATCTTCGGCGGTGTGCATCATGCCCATGATATTCTCCAGTTCCCCAAACGTTGCCGTGAAACAGACTACGAACGCCGACTGAACATTTTCAAAGAAACTTTCCATGAGGTGTTTGAGGGATCGGTGCATGGCAAGGGAAGCAAGCTCTATCCATTTGTTAAGATCGTGCACGGGGTCGCACTTGTGGGAATCAACTCCATTGCACGTTACGCCCGCGTTCGCAATCCACTTGGCTCCAATGGTGAAGTGGAGAGTGATCAATTCAAACGGCTGGAGCGTCTCCTCAACATGGAATTGATCAAGAACCTGCACAAGGTTGTTCTCATCCACCATCATTTCAATGAGCTGGAAACGGCCATCAGTGGTACGCTGAACAGCGTCTGGAACGCCATTGAGGCGCAAACCCTGAAACTCAGAAAGAAGAAGAGATTATTGGAATTATTCAGGAACTCCGGAGTGCAACTGGTTCTGCACGGACACGTCCATGAGAACCGCGAGTATGTCCGAAATGGAATCCGGTTTGTCAATACAGGTGGTACGCTACTCGGCTCAACGGAAGCTTCCTACGCAACATTCATCACCGCCAGTCAAGCTGGACTTCAGACGGAACTGCATACGCTGCTTCATACCGCGAAACCGTTTTCCGCAACTGACACACCGCGGAATGGTGAATTGATTTTGCACGAAGCGGCTTGAGCAAGCGATACATTAGCATATGATTGCTCTGCTCATGGCCATTATTGGTTTCAATGCAAGCGAGCGTCAACAGGCTGATGCAGCCTATCGCCGTCTGGACTACTTCGTTGCGGAGTCTCTTTACGTGCGCCAGCTATCGGGCGACTCAACAAATGCGGAGCTTTGCTGGCGCCTCTCGCGACTCTATATCTGCATTGCAGATGTTTCACCGCAGAATGAACGCGAAGGACTGTATCGCAGGGCGGAAACGTATGCGCGCAAATGCATTCTTGCCGACGAGCTGAAAGCGGAAGGTCACACATGGCTTGCGGCTTCACTGGGGAACATTGCAATGTACGAAGGGGGAGAAACAAAGGTCCGGCTTGCGCGGGACATACAGCGCGAACTTCTGAGGGCTTTGGAACTGAACCCCTCCGATGATGTGGCATATTCAATTCTCGGCTCCTTCTATCGCGCTCTGGGTGGCATCAGTTGGATTGAACGGCAACTGGCAAACCTACTTCTCGGAGGAATTCCGGATGGTGGATACCTGGAGGCGGAAGCTGCTCTGCGAAAGGCTGTTGCCCTTGCACCGCATGTCATGCGCCATCAATATGAAATCGGGATGCTGTATCGCGATTGGGATCGTATCGATGAAGCAAAGGGGATGCTTCAGAAGGCAGCAAGCATGCCAGTCACGGTGAGAAGCGACAGCACACGCATTCAGGAGATACGGCAGTTCATTGAGGAGGGAGGACAATAGGCTCTCAGATTCTCTCTTTGGCGCAAGCGGTTGAGTGGCAGTGGCTCCTGTTTATGGTGCCCAGCATTCTTATAATTGTCGCGGATACACTCGGCTGGCGTTCGCTGTTGTTGGCTCGGGGACGCGATGTTCCTCCAAGGGCTCTGGTGTTGCACCATCTCGCGTCTGAGGCTATTGCGCGATCGATGCCGCTTGGAGTGCCCGTCGCAGATTCGGTGCGTTCACTTCTGTTGAAGAGAGAATATCGGGTTCCGATGGCAGTGGGAGTTGTGTCGAGCGTTTCGCGCCGATTGTCCCTCGGCATAACACAATTCGTGTTTGTGCTCACGGCAATTGTTCTTGGGTACTCGGACATCGCCCGTTTGTTTTCCCACTACACTATTCACGAGGTTGTTGGGTATTGCGTCATAGGAGCGGTTGTGATAGTGCTCCTCGTTCTTGCAGGAATTCTGTTCGTTCTTCATCAAACGCGAGAGGTCGTTGGTTCATGCTTCGCGTTTCTCGATCGATTCCCGCTTACGTGTGCGATTGGGAATCGAGTACGATCACTGCTTTCCGCTGTGAGTGTGCATCGAAGTCATATTCTCGCAGCCCTTGCGTACTTTTTTGTATTGTGGATGATGGAATTCATTGAGACATACATTTTACTGAATGCGCTGGGCTTTGGCGTAACCATTCAACAGGCACTATCGATAGAGGCCGGTGTTTCCCTCATGCGGCTTGCAGCGTTCTTTCTGCCGGCTGGAGTCGGGATACAGGAAACTGGATATGCAAGCATCATTGCAGCGATGGGATTGGAGACAACATCAGGTGTCGGACTCTTCCTCATTACGAAACGAGTCAGGGATATTTTCTGGATTGCTCTGGGGTATGCGATCCTACTAGCGAAAGGACTTGTTCCCTCGCGCAAAAGAATCACCCTGGAGCTGACGAAGGCATGAACAAGAGAATCCTTTTCATTTGCGGTTCCATCAATCAGACCAGGCAGATGCATCAGATCGCCCAGAATCTTGGAGAATATGAGCATGCATTCACTCCGTATTATGGAGACGGAATGCTTGCGCTCATGCGTTCCTTTGGGTTGCTTGAATTATCCGTCCTCGGTCACAAGATGACGAGGCGATGCCTTGAATATCTTCACACGTTCGACTTGCCGGTTGATTACATGGGAGAGCAGCGCAACTACGATCTGGTGCTCACCTGTTCGGATCTTGTGATTCCACAAAATATCCGTGGCAGAAAGACCATCCTCGTTCAGGAGGGCATGACTGACCCCGAAACTGTTTTCTACCATCTCGTGAAGATGTTTCCCGTCCTGCCGCGTTGGATCGCAAGCACTGCAACGACTGGCTTGAGCGGCATGTACGATCGCTTCTGCGTCGCGAGCGAAGGTTACAAGCAGTTGTTCATACAAAAAGGCGCACCTGCGGAGAAGTTGGTCGTGACAGGGATCCCCAATTTTGACAATTGTGTCCAGTACCTCGAGAACGATTTTCCGCACAAGCACTTTGTTCTTGTGTGTACTTCCGACTCCCGCGAAACGTACAAGTTCGAAGACAGGAAACAAATCATCCTCGACGCAGTGACAATTGCAAACGGAAGGAAGCTGATTTTCAAGCTTCACCCGAACGAAAATCTGAAGCGTGCGGTGGCGGAGATCAACCGTTACGCTCCGAATGCCCTTGTCTCCACAGGGGGAAATACGGAGCACATGATTGCGAACTGCGATGTGTTGATCACGCGCTTCTCAACAACGGTCTATGTCGGTCTTGCCCTTGGCAAAGAATGCTACTCTGATTTTGACATTGAAGTACTGAAGCAACAACTCCCCATCCAGAATGACGGTACGTCAGCTGCAGCGATCGCGGATGTGTGTCGGGGGGTGCTTGCGGAGCCGCGCCAATCACAAACGCCAGTAGTTCGAAGGCGCAAAACTCATACACACAGGTCCTATTCTACCGCCTTGTCACAACTCTTCGCAAGGTTCCCGGCATGAAGCTCCTCGTTCTTGTGCAGGCCCGGACCGGGTCCACGCGATTGCCGAACAAAGTCATGATGCCTCTTGCGGGTAAACCGCTGCTGCAGCGAATGATTGAACGCGTACTAGCCGCAACAACGCAGTTCGACCTCGCCGTTGCAACGACGACCGACCCAGCTGACGACGCGGTCCGTTCACTGTGCCGTTCACAGGGATATGAATGCTACAGCGGACATCCCACCGACCTGCTCGACCGGCATTATCGTGCCGCTGTCGAACGGAAAGCCGAAGTCGTTGTCAAAATTCCATCCGATTGTCCGCTGATCGATCCCGCAGTCATCGACAGGGTTCTTGGGGCTTTCCTGAACAGTGCGCAGAACTACGACTACTTCAGTAATCTTCATCCGGCTTCGTATCCCGACGGTAACGACGTGGAAGTGATGACCATCGAGGCGCTCGGGAAAGCGTGGCGTGAGGCAACAAGAAACTTCGAACGTGAACACACCACACCCTACTTGTGGGATCACCCCGAGCTCTTCCGCATCGGTAATGTGGAATGGGAAACCGGCTTGAACTACTCAATGAGCCATCGATGGACGATCGACTATCAGGAGGATTATCATTTCATCAGCACCGTGTATGATGAACTCTGGAGTGATGGGAAACCATGCTTTTCCATGAAAGATATCTTCGATCTCCTGTCGTCCCGTTCGGATATTCACGAAATCAATGCAAAGTTCGCGGGCATAAATTGGTATCGCCATCACCTCGATGAATTGAAGACAATCTCCACGGGCGAGACAGCACGCGGATGGGCTGTTGGAATCGGAATGCAGAAATGACAGACAAGCAACTGAACGAACTGCATGAATTGGCGTACAACGTTCGAGAACACATTGTGCGCATGTCCACGGACGGCGGGTGCTTCATCGGCGCATCGCTGTCCTGTGCGGACCTCATTGTCTACCTCTACAAGCACGTGCTCAATGTCTCGCCGGAGACAATTGCCGATCCGGAGCGCGATTACTTTTTCCTTTCCAAAGGACATGACGTTCCTGCTCTCTACGCGACACTTGCAGAGCTTGGCTTCATAGAACCATCTCGGTTGAGGAATCACTTAAAGACGAATGACTCCATATACTGGCATCCGAACAGAAATGTACCCGGTGTAGAGTTCCATTCGGGCTCGCTTGGTCATCTGCTCTCGGTCGCCATGGGGGTGGCGTTCGATATCAAAATGAAGCGCGACAGCAACCGCGTGTTTGTAGTGCTGGGTGATGGAGCACTTAATGAAGGGTCGATTTGGGAAGCGAGCCTTATTGCGTCGGCGTACAAACTGGACAACCTGGTAGTAATAGTTGACAGAAACGAATTCCAGGCAAATCTTCCGACCGAGCAACTCATTCCGCTTGAGCCGCTGCAGGCGAAGTTCAAAGCATTCGGCTGGTCCACCAATTGCATCGATGGCCATTCGTTTGAAGAGATGGAGAACGCGTTTGCGACTCTTCCATACGAGCAGGGGAGGCCGAGCGTCATCATTGCAGACACGGTACGCGGAAAGGGTCTGCCAAGTATCGAGAGACAGGCCAACCGGTGGTTTGTGAATTTCACGCACGCTGAAGTGGATGCTCTGCTGCTTGAACTTCGCAGCGGAGTGAAAACAGAGTTGACTTCGCCGACCCTGGTAGTACGATAGGATAGAAACGTGACATACGAAGAGCAGCTCAAAGATCTCATCGAACAAAGGGATGACATTGTCGTTCTGACGGCCGAGAACCGTACAGCGATGCGCAACATAACGCAACAACTCGGCGACCGCTTCATCGACTTCGGAATTGCGGAGCAGACGATGATTGGTACAGCCGCAGGGCTGGCGTTACGCGGCCGGATTCCCGTGTGCCATGCGCTGGCAACATTTCTGACACTGCGCGCATTCGAGTTCATACGAACCGATGTTGGCATTTCAGGATTGCCGGTGAAGCTCGTTGGCGCAGTGGCAGGATTCCTATCGGAAGCTAACGGCCCTACCCATCAAGCTATCGAAGATATCTCGATACTTCGTGGTATTCCCAACATGCGCGTCTTGTGCCCTGCAGATCGTGATGAACAAGGTGAAGCGCTAGCTGCTATGATTAGGGACCCGTATCCGTGCTACATGCGCTACAATGGCATCGCCGGAACGGTCAAGCACACGAGTCCGTTCGAGATCGGGAAGGCTGAACTGCTGCGAGACGGCGACGAGATTACACTTCTTTCGTATGGATTCTTGATGCATGAAGTCATGGTTTCCGCCGATTTGCTTGTCGAGGAAGATATTTCTGTCCGGGTTCTGAACATGCGATCTCTTTCTCCGGTTGATGAAGCAGCAATTCTTGCGGCGGCAAAAGGTTCACACACACTTTTCACGATCGAAGATCATTTCCTTAGCGGAGGACTCTTCACGATCGTCAGTGAGGTTCTCGTCAGGAATCGTACGATGTGCGATGTCCATCCCATCGCGTTAGAAAACCGTTGGTTCAAACCTGCTCTATTGCATGACGTGCTTGCGTTCGAAGGGTTCACCGGTGAGCTCCTCGCAAGACGGATTCTCCATGCGGTCCGGGAGAATGCGTGAGTCGTGTGCCAAAGCATCGACTTGAAAATGTAGAGAGTTTGTGAAAGGAAATATCCATGGCAAATGGCATCGGCTTCAATGAAACATATCCGACAATCATCAGGTCTGATGAGCTATATGCCCGGGCACTTGGACTCATCCCTGCCATGACGCAAACATTGGCAAAAGGCCCGGGACAGTATACTCGCGGAGTTGCACCGAAGTATCTTGCCCGGGGGAAGGGAGCGCATGTGTGGGATGTGGATGGCAACGAGTACATTGATTACAACATGGCAATCGGGCCGGTCTCCCTCGGCTATTGCTACGATGCAGTAGACAATGCCATCAAAGCGCAGCTCGCAAACGGGATTACGTTTTCGATGATGCATCCGCTTGAAGTCGAAGTTGCGGAGTTGATCCGTGATGTGGTTCCTAACGCGGAGAGCGTTCGCTTCAGCAAAACCGGCTGCGACGTTACCAGCGCGGCAGTGCGCGTTGCGAGGGCATTCACCGGACGCAACAAGATTCTTTGTTGTGGCTATCATGGCTGGCACGACTGGTATATCAGCGTCACTGACCGCAACAGCGGCATACCGCAGTCCACGCAAGACCTGACATTTACATTCAACTACAACGACATTCAGTCGGTACTCGATTCGATTGATCCCGACACGGCGGCGGTGATCCTGGAGCCAACGGTGTTCGAACCCCCGCGCGAGAATTTCCTGCACAAACTGAAAGAAGTGTGCGGGCAAAACGGTTCGCTGCTGATCTTCGATGAGATGTGGACGGGCTTTCGGATTGCGCCCGGCGGGGCCCAGGAGTTTTTTGGCGTGAAGGCTGATCTCGCCACGTTCAGC
>CAYJNF010000198.1:1973-7110 GCA_964370915.1 uncultured Chitinophagales bacterium | reverse complement strand
CAACCGAAAACGTTGTTGGTTGCATGTCCCACACGGTTTGGCTCGCCGGATGTGTTACGATGGTGGGAGGTACCACGGCCGGAATGCTTCGCACCACGATCGCACTCACCTTCGAATTGTCGACAACAGTCACGAACGATATGTTCAGTATTCCGTCCGAGACATTTGCAGTGAACGTTGTGTCGTATGCTGTATTCTTGGCGACCACGCCGAGGATGTCGAAGTTCGCCAGTACCTGATTTCCTTCGATGCTCACATTGAACACGCGCTTTCCGCGTTCGCTCCAATATATTTCTGCAAACCTGAGTGTTACAAGATACTTCCCCTCTGCCACCGGAACAGCATACCCGAATGTTCCCCATCGTTCACTGAAGAACAACTTGTCATCTTCGGTGCCGTTGATGGACACCGGCGATCCGGTCCAGGAGCCACCTCCCGTGAATAGCGTGTCCGCCGAATACACAATACTGTCAACGCTTGATGTGTACGCCACGCCCCCCGCGTTTGTCGCAAACACCACTCTGCTTCCATACGGTGTCGGTTTAACAACGGTGAGCGTCGCGGCGTTACTTGTACAACTTCCCGCCGAGTTCGAAACAACGCACCTGAATGAACTTCCGTTATCCGTCAAGAGCGTGGCGGGTGTATAATAGATGGAATCTGTGGCTCCGTCGATGTTGCTGCTGTTGCGTTGCCACTGATACGTCATGGGGGATGAGCCGGCGGCGCGAACGACAAACTCCGCCGACTCGCCTTCATTAACTGTCCTGTTTACGGGATGAGTGGCGATTGTCGGTGGAACGGCTCTGACAGAGAGGATTGCCCCGTTGCTTGTTGCAACGCCATACGGATTGCTGACAAGGCAGCGTAATACTGCGCCGCTATCGGCAAAGGGCATCGATGGTGTTGTATATGATGGACTCGTCGCGCCAGTGATCGATGCGCTGTTCTTTTGCCACTGATACGACAACGGCTTCGATCCTGATGCAACAACATTGAACGTTGCTGCTTGTCCGTCGGAAATTGTCTGACTGGCTGGATGCGCAGTAATGGCCGGGGGAAATGTGCCAACGGAAAGCGTAGCCCCGTTGCTCGTTGCGGTTCCGAACGCATTGCTGATGACGCAGCGAAACACGGAACCGTTATCAGAAAGAGTAATCCCCGTCATCGTGTACGTTGAGTCAGCGGCGCCGATGATGTTGACGCCGTTTTTCTGCCACTGAAACAGCAATGGCGAAGACCCGACGGCGCTGACACCGAACGACGCGGAATCGCCGGGCGACACAACAAGGCTCGACGGATGCGATGCAATAGTCGGCGGAATTGCCGAAGGTACACTCCAGACAACAATCGCACTCAATTTTGCGTTGTCGGCTACGGGAGTGAACTGAACATTCAAGCGGCTGTTTGTGACCGTTGTTGTGAATGTGGTATCGAACGCAACATTCTTTCCGACACGTTTATAAATGTCGAACGACGTGAGAACTCTCGTTCCTCCAATCGTAACATGAAACAATCGCTTGCCTGCGCTCGTCCAGTACACCTCGGCGAATTTCAGGACCACCTGGTATTCTCCGTTCGTCAACGGAATAGTGTACTCAAAACCTCCCCAGCGTTCTGTTTGATACAGAACGTCATCGACTGTGCCGCTAATGGAAATGGCCCCTCCGTTCCAGGTAGTCCCGCCGCTCACGGAATTATCTGCGGCGTAGCTTGTTCCATCGCTCGGCGCGACAAACGCATTGCCGCCGGCATTTGCAGCGAACACCACTCTGCTCGTGATCGCACTCAGTGGAATGACGCTCAGCGAGGCCTGTATGCTTGTGACGCTTCCCGCCCGGTTGGAAACGACGCATCGAAATACCGCACCGCTGTCGGCAAGGGGCACGCTGGCGATTGTGTACATGGCATTGGTTGCACCTGCTATGGGAATTCCGTTCTTCGACCATTGGAAGCTCAGAGGTGCAGAGCCGCTTGCCACAACAGTGAAGGTCGCCATCCTTCCTTCGATTACCGATTGGCTGTTCGGCTGCATCGTTATTGCGGGCGGCGTTGCTCTGACCGAGAGAATGGCGGAGCGGCTCGATGCACTTCCGCTTGCATTCGATACAACACATCGGAATCTCGCGCCGCTATCAGCAAATATTACTAGCGAAGTGGTATAGGTTGCGTTCGTTGCGCCCGCGATATTCACGCTGTCCCGCTGCCATTGAAAGGTAATGGGAGGCACTCCATCCACTGTAACCGAGAAAACGGCAGTTTGTCCTTCGTTCAAGGTCGTGTCACGCGGCTCCTGCGTTATGCCAGGCGGCGCTGCAAGCACGGTAAGCGTTGCCGATCCACTCGTGATGGTGCCCGCTGAATTCGAAACAACACACCGGAACGTCCTTCCATTGTCAGCACGCGACACCGGCGGCGTTGCGTATGTTGCACTTGTGGCTCCCACGATGTTGCTGGAATCTTTTTGCCATTGATACTGAAGCGGCAACGAACCCGTAGCGACGACAGTGAATGACGCGGTTTGCGTTTCGAATACAGAAACATTCGTTGGGTGTGACGTGATTGATGGTGGCAATGCCGACACCCGCAATATTGCGTTGCTGCTTGTCGTCGTGCCAAACGCGTTGGCAATCACGCAACAGAACACCGCTCCGCTATCGCTGCACGCAGCAGAAGAAATTCGGTAGAGGGAATCAGTGGCGCCTTGAATCGGGACGCCGTTTTTCCGCCACGCAAATGTCAATGTGCCTGAGCCGGTGGCGCGTATCGAGAACAACACCGGCTGTCCTTCCACCACATTCTGGTTTGTGGGTTGCGAAGTGATCAGAGGCGGATTGCCATTCACACTGAGGCGGGCCGAATTGCTCGTCACGGAACCGGAAGAGTTGGAAATGATACAGCGGAAAGTCGTTCCGGAATCCGCGAGAACGGACACCGGGGTCGTGTACGCTGTATCGGTCGCTCCGGAAATAGTGACAAGATTCTTCTGCCACCGATACGAAAGTGGTATGGAGCCTGAAGCTCTGACGACGAATGTCGCACGCTGTCCTTCAGATATCGATTGGTTGGACGGATGCATCACGATTGACGGCGGAATGCCTTGCACAGTAAGGATTGCCGAGGCGCTCGTGTCCGCGCCGGCGGAATTGCGGACGATACAACGGAACGACGATTCGTTATCGGCAAGAGTTATATGGGCAAGAGTGAACGACGTGTCGTTTGCGCCGGCGATGTCCACCGCGTTCTTCTGCCACTGATACAGCAACGGTGTTGACCCCAAGGCGTGCACAGCAAACGCTACCGAATCCGATTCCGAGGCAGTCACGTCTGCCGGATGCTGCGTGATCACGGGTTTGCGTGAAAGAACCCGAAGCAATGCCGAGTCACTGACAACACTCCCGGCCCTGTTGACGACGATGCAGCGGAATGAGCTTCCGCTATCGCTGCGCTGAACGTGAGCGATCTTGTGTACGGAAGTTAGAGCTCCGGGGATGTCGATGCGGTTTCTTTGCCATTGATACGAGATCGGCTGCGATCCCGAAGCTTGAATCGTGAAGACCGCGCTGTCGCCATCCACGGCGGTCTGCATGGCAGGCTGAACAACAATGCGGGGCGGCGCAGGATTGACAGAAAGTGTCGCCGCGTTACTTGTATCATGTCCATAAACATTTGATACAACACAGTGCAGCACAATGCCGCTATCAACAAGCGTTGCATGTGCGAATGCGAGCTTGCTGCCTGTGGCACCCGTAATGGCAATTCCGTTTCTCAGCCACTGGTACGTCAGCGGCGCAGTTCCTGCGGCCAAGACTGAAAACGAAGCGGAGTCACCTTCGAGAACCGTAACACTCAGTGGATGCGTTGTGATTGAGGGCGCGAAGCCGGTAACTGTGAGCGTAGCAACGTCGCTCGTATCGCGACCGGCCGGGTTGACCACGATGCATCGGAATCTCGTTCCGTTATCGGACATGGTTACCGGGGCGAATGTGCAAACGGCGGTTGTCTCCGCGGCAACATTCAGTTCGTTCTTTTGCCACTGATAACTCATCGGCGTAGAGCCGCCAGCCACAATGGTGAACGTGGCTGATTCACCCTCGCGCACTGTTTGTGGCGCGGGCTGGCTCGTTACATTCGGAGGAAGAAGGACGGTGAGACGAGCCACGCTGCTGGTGTCTGCACCAACCGTGTTTCTCACGATGCATCGGAACAGCGCACCGCTGTCACTAAAAGCAACGGACGCGATGCCAAAGGATGGGCTTGTTGCTTCCGGAATATCCGCGCCATTTCTTTGCCATTGATAGGCAAGCACTCCCGAGCCTGTGGCTATCACCGAAAAACTTACAGGGCTTCCCACGCCAACAAGCTGACTGGCAGGTTGGGCAGTAATTGTTGGGCGTACTCCCCGTACGTGCAATCGTGCAATCGAACTTGTGTCTGCGCCAGCAGAGTTGACGACAATACACCGGAACGCCGCACCGCTATCGGCAAGGGTCACTGCCTGCGTGTGACAGACGGAGTCTGTTGCACCGGCGAGGTTCGCTCCATTCTTCTGCCACTGGAAGAACACCGGCGCCGTTCCTGATGCACTTGCTGTAAACGTTGCGCTCTGGGCGTCATCCACCGTCTGATCGCTTGGTTGACGGACTATGACCGGAGGATTTCCGTACACGGTCAGCAATGCGGGATTACTGGTAATCGTTCCGGCGGAATTACTGACGACGCACCGAAATGCCGAGCCACTGTCAGCTTTCGTCACTGTCGCAAGTGTGTAGCTCGGGTTCGTTGCCTGCGGTATGGCAGCTCCATTCCGTTGCCACTGATAGCTCAATGGCGAAGAGCCCGACGCAACAACTGAGAAGCTTACGGATTGTCCGACAGTAACACTTTGAGATTGAGGATGTGAAGAGAGTGACGGTGGTGTACCGAGGACCGTGAGCATCGCGCGCCGACTGGTATCGTCGCCCCCGGCGTTCGATACGATGCAGCTGAAACTCGCCCCATTATCCAGTATCGTTACCGAGTCCAGAACGTACGAGGTGTTTGTTGCTCCAGCGATGCTCACTGCATTTCTCCGCCACTGATAACGAAGCGGCTGCGAACCGGTCGCAGTGAGACTGAACGTTGCCGCCTGTCCTTC
>CAYJNF010000198.1:0-1873 GCA_964370915.1 uncultured Chitinophagales bacterium | reverse complement strand
GCAAGACTGCGGAGTTGCTTGTGACTGTACCGGCACTATTGGAAACTACACAGCGGAACGCCGAACCACTGTCAGCAAGTGTTGTTGGCGCAGTCGTGTACGCCGAGGCTGTCGCGCCAGAGATGTTTGTCCCGTTCTGTTGCCATTGGAATGAAAGCGGTGTGCCTCCTGAAGCGACCACGGAGAAGCTGGCAGTCTGACCTTCCGCGACGGATACACCTACCGGTTGTGTTGTGATCGATGGCGGGTCGGAAGTTATTTTTGTGAGGATAACGTCATCAAAATAGAACTTGTCGTTCTTGACTGCGGTGGATGCAAGCCATATCCTCAAGCGCCCGTCATTCCTCGTACCCGAGAATCCTGTGGCTGTAAACTCCATCGAAAAAGATGTCCACGTTGTCGTGAGATTGGCAACAGCACCGGCGAGTCCGTAGGATGTATAGGGGGGACCGTGTTTCTGAACATACAGGGAAACGTCGTGGCCCGTGTTTGAGTACGCGAGGAACGTCAACCTGTAGCGCTTGTTTGATTCGAGCACCAGACCTGATTGGTAGAGTTGAATGTTTGAACTCGCTCGGGAAATGGAAACCACACCTACCCGATTACCATTCTGGACTTCAGTCGAGAACGACCCTCCGCCACTCGTGTAGAAGATCCACGAGGCAGTTCCATTTTCAAACCCTGGATTTGAGATGAGGGATTGAGAATGCGATGTTGCGGGAACAAATAAGGCTGCTGAAATGCAGGCAGTCAGGAGTTTGCAGAATAGTCGGTACCGGTTCATAAGTGGCCTTTTTGAATTATCAACGTATCGTATGACCGCACATCATCCCGTTTTGAGAAAGAGAATTCCTACCTCTCACCTCCAAGTGAAGCGAGAGAAATCGAAACATGCGATGAAAAGAAAAAGGGCGCCAACGATTCTCAAGTGAGATCAGTGACGCCCTGCAACCGAATGAACAGATCCAAATTTCTACTGCAACACTACAATGCTGGCCTCATGAAGCCGGATGAATTTCGGACGTGATCGCCTGGGTTCTCATGAGACAAGTACTGCGTTGACAAATCCTTTCTATGTTATTCGAAGCGCGAACTTACCTCGAAGAAACAACTATAGATAGACAGAAAGCTCAAACAGTCTATCATATGTATCGGTGAATAAAGGCAAGAACTTGAATGGCTTCGTTCGTAGAAAGCTCTTGTTGCTTGAACATGTGCGGTGGGATATCCGCATGCTTGCCCAAGGGACCGCTTGCATGCAGTTCCACAACAGGGCAGGCTAGCATTCTACCCCAGATGTAAACTCCACAGTTGGAGCGCACTCAGCATGAGGCGAGGAAGAATCTCCACACTCGCGCGATCTGAATTCAAGATGCTGGATATCTGTGGTACTATTGCTGAAGCGGGTCGTCTTGTGAAGTGATGCGGGGGTTTGTGCACGAACCCGTCAGCCAGATTCTTATCGAAGCTGTGCACTTCAATATCAAGTGACTAGCCTGCGAAAGAACATCGGACGAGCTTATCAGTGGGTGGCGCAAAATTTCTGAAACTCTCCGTGAGAATATACGAAGGTGATGGGGACTGAGTCAAGGGAAAAGAAAAATCATTGGCTATTCGCGCACTATGAGGCCAAGGTGTCAATCCATGACGTAATCACTTTTCCCGCTTGGCATCCAGGCTCCACGGCCCGGCGCCGGCAGCGGAGAAAAAGAGCCAGAGAAAACAATAGAGTACTGCGTTGACACCACCGTTTACAATCGGCCAGACACTCTGAGGAAAGTGAAACTGGAAATAGGCAACCGCCATCTCGCCAGACAAGATGAACGCAACGGGACGAGTGAACAAGCCAAGGAAAACCAACGTGCCTCCGAAT
>CAYJNF010000197.1:0-7137 GCA_964370915.1 uncultured Chitinophagales bacterium | reverse complement strand
GGTCAGGACCGTGTACTCAGCAATCGACTGAATTGCATGAGCAATCACCTGCAGCTGAATCTCGTCATCATCAACGAGAAGTATCTTGGGCGGATTGTTCATAACGCTTGTCCTCAAACTTGATCAGAATACTGATTCTCCGATTCGATTCATCAAACGGCCGATTGCGATCTCGAAGACGCGTATCGGCATACCCGCGTACCTCGGCAATCTGGTCAATCCGTAATCCGTTTGTGCTCATGACGCGTCGGGCCGAGTTTGCCCTGTCTGCACTCAATTCAAAATTCGTATATCCATTCATCTTTGCATACGGACGACTGTCGGTGTGTCCTTCAATCACCACCTTGTTGCGAAGCTTTCCCACTTCGTGGGCAATCGTCGCGATAATGCGACTTGCCTCGGGCTTCAAGTGCGACGTGCCAACATCGAAGTAAACATTTTGTGCCGACTCGTAAAGCTGAATGCGCATGCCCTCTTCCGTCAGCTCCATCGCCATCTGACCCAGAAGCCCTTTCAACGACGAATCCTTTTTCACTTCTTTGAGAATCGCCGCCGCCATCTGCTTCAGTCGCTTTGATTCCCGCTGGAGATTTTCTTCAACAGTCTGTTGCGTGGTCATAACACTCGCGCCGGAAAACATGCCGCCGCCTTTGGTGTTCTCAAAAAAGGCTCCGGGGTCCTTGAAATAATTGGCGACATACTGCTTCACCTGCTTGCTTTGCCCGACAATCCACAGCACAATGAACAGGGCCATCATCGCAGTAACAAAATCGGCGTACGCGACTTTCCATGCGCCGCCGTGGGAGCCGTGAGCACCGGCCTTCTTCTTCTTGATGATGATGGGAATATCGTTCTGATTTCGACTCATGACATTGTTTTATTTACGTTGCATTCTTTATCGCCCGCACAGCTTGCTCCAGCTCCGCAAATGAGGGACGTGCGTCACTGGTAATTACACGCCGGGCGAATTCGACAACGATAAGCGGGGCATTGCCCTTTGCGTACGAGACAATTCCTGCCTTCATGCATTCGAAGTAGCGCGACTCCGAAGCACTCAGCAATTCCATGTGCGTCGCCATCGGACCAACAAACCCGTACGACAGCAGCACGCCAAGAAATGTCCCGACAAGGGCGGCTGCCACCTTGTGTCCGATTTCGGCGGGCGGGCCTTCGATGGCCTGCATCGTAACCACAATCCCAAGAACTGCTGCGACAATACCGAGGCCCGGAAGGGCATCGCCAACCTTTTGAACCATACTGCTTGCGGCATGCGACTCCGCGTGATGCGTGTCGATATCCGCCTCGAGCATTGCCTCAAGGTCGTGTGCCGGAACACCGCCACCCATGAGCAACTTCATCGTATCGGCGAGGTAGTAGAGCGCGTGCTTGTGATGAATGAGAAATTTGTTTTTCGAGAAGATCGTGCTCGACTCAGGCTTTTCGACATGCTGCTCAATCGCGATGAGACCATCCCTCGTCGCCGCGTTGAATAACTCGAACATGGTCTTTAGCAGGTTGAGGTACTCGGTCTTGGAATACGGATCGCCTTTGAACAGCATGGCAATTTTTCCGCCGAGCTTCTTCAACGTTGCCAACGGCGATTGAACGAGCAACGAACCGAGAGCCGCCCCGCCGATAATAACAAACTCCGAGGGCTGGTTGAGCACTGCCAGCGGCCCCCCATGGCTCACAAACCCGCCAATCACACACACCAGTACAACAATGAATCCAATAATCACAAACATGGGAATCTCCCCTTATCTTTCCACGTTTGGCTTGACCCTTTTGGCAAGCAAACCTGCTGCTTTGATGGCAGCGCTTTTCTTGACGCTCGCTGCGAGTATATTCTGCTTCTGAATTTCAACATAGATCTCCGCACGAAAGATGCGTACGTCATCCGGCGCTTCAATCCCGAGTTTCACCTGCCCTTCGCTGATGTGCAGAACTTTCAAGGAAACGTTGTCACCAATCTGAATCGCTTCGTTGAGTTTTCGCGTCAGTATCAGCATGATTATTCTCCCGCCACGACTTGTGACGCTGCAATGAACTTGTGCTGAATGGCCAATCGCTCGTCCTCGAGTACCACTTGTTTACCAGTGCGTTTGTCAGCATCAAACACGAAGGGACTGCGGAGATTCACGGTGGAGTCTTCAATCGGTTCCTTCAGTGCTGCCACAACAGCTACCGTGGCTCCTTCGCCGAAACGTTCCATCGTTCCGTATTCCCCCATCACAAATGTCGGGTCGAGAATCGGAAGGCAGATATCCTGATCATCGATCGGAACCAGCCAACGGAACGGCTCGGCATCTGCATCGTTGATGATAAGAAACCGCTTCAGATGCTCGAAGCCGATAATGCCCTCGGCGAATACAAAAACGTGTTCGTTCTCGTACTCAATATCACCGAATTGGTGATTGCTACATTTCATCAGATTTCTCCTCTCGTTGCTGGGCAGCGACCGCAGACCCATCAGAAATTATGACTATATCCACTCGACGGTTTTTTGCTTTGTTCTCATCAGACGTGTTGGGAACCAGAGGTTTGTATTGCGAATAGCCGACGATGGTAACACGTTCGGGACTCAAGCCATGCCGCGACATCAAATAGTCTCCCGTGTTCATCGCACGCGCAACAGATAGTTGCCAATTTGAGGGAAATGTTGGCGTGTTGATAGGCACATCGTCCGTGTGCCCTTCCACCCGCAAGTCATTCGGTAAGGTCGCCAGCACCTCACCCAGCTTGTCGAGTTTGCTGAGCGAACTGGTTTTCAATGTAGCACTTCCCGATGGAAAAAGCAGTTCTTCCGCAAGATGAACGACGATACCACGCGAATCTTGCGAGACCTCGACCATCTTCGATTTCAGATCGTCGTACAACATGGACCGAATCTTTCCGGCAATCTCCGCTTGGGAATTAAGAGCCTCGCCGGACATTGGTACGCTGGATCCCTGCAGCACACCTTGCTGGCCAAACATCCCACCCAGCGCTTTGACCACGCCGAGGTATTTTGAACTGTCGACCTTCGACATGGAGTAGAGAATGACGAACAGTCCAAGCAACAGCGTGATCAGATCGGCATACGTCAACAACCATCGATCCGAATTGTCGTGGCCGGACTTTTTATGTTTTTTGGATCTCACCATTATGTAATCACCAATTCACGGTCTTTTACCGGTAGCATGCTTTCCAGTTTTGCCTTTATCACATTCGGCACCTCGCCAGCCTGCAGGCTTAACACGCCCTCCAGGATCAGGTCGAGGTGAAGATGTTCTTCATCGTGAATCCGTTTGAGCTTATCGTAAATGGGCAGCCACACCAGGTTTGCCATGAAGACACCCCAAAGCGTTGCAATGAACGCGCCCGCAATGTGGCGGATAAGTTTGTCCGGATCCTCACCGGCGGAGGCCAGTGTTGCGATCAACCCAAGCACGGTTCCAATAATACCCATCGTCGGTGAATATCCGCCCATCTTCTGAAAGATAACGGCACTCTTTTCGTGACGATCTTCCACATAATGAATTTCCGTCTCTGCGAGGCCGCGTAAACTCTGCGGATCGATCCCATCGATCATCAGCCGAACGATCTTCTGCAGGAACTGGTGCGGCGCGTTGTCGACATACTTCTCAATGGCAAAGAGCCCTTCGCGTCGCGCGACCATTGCGTATTGCACAATCGTATCAATTGTCGGGCGAACATCCTGCATGGGGGGCCTGATCGTTATGGCGATAAGCCTGCCGATGTTGAATACGCTTTTCATCGACGTTCCGATCATCGCCGTTGCGATTGTTCCGCCAAACACAATCAACATTGCCGGCAGAAGAATCACAGCCCCAACGGTGCCCCCCTCCAGGACAAATGACCCGAAGACGACGGCAACGCCCAAAATCAAACCAAGCAAAGTTCCAAAATCCCACTTTGACTGCATGTTACCTTAGAAAGTCCATGAGGGTTTTCGGAATAATGCGGGCGCCAACACTGAGCGCCGCATCGAGCATAAGCTCTTCTTTTTTCAGTTGCATCGTCGCCTCAGCAAAATCGGTGTCCTGATCGAGCGATAACAAACTCTCCAGCTCATTCGAACGTTGCTCAAGATACCGGTCATCCAACTCAAGCGCGTTAATGATCAAGCCCGCCTTGCCTCCCTGCGCCGTCACGTAATCCAGATGCCCGTCGACAGCATCAAACTGTGCTGCCGTGGGAACCACACCATTCCGCATATCGTCGCGAATCTGAATCAACGTCTGGAAAATTGCCGTTCCTTGAAACGCCTGCTGCCCATCAACATTCACCACCTGCGTTCTGCCCTCATCAACCACAATCCGAATTTCGCCGGTAATCCCATTGGGATTCGCGGTTACTGCAGATCGGTCAGCGGCGAGAATAAACGGAGCCTCCGTCGTCTGAGTACCGCCAAAGAGGTACTTTCCATTGAACGTGGTATTGGCCGACTGGACAAGATCCGTGATGAGATGATCAATCTGATCGGCAAATGTTTGCAGGTCGGGAACACGGCTTCCGTTGCGCGCCCGGCTGAGAACATCCTTGGCATCAACGAGAAGATCGCTCACCCGATCCAACGCACTGGTCGTAGCCTGTGCCATCGTCACTCCATCACTCACGTTTTCCTGAAACTGCTGATGCTTTGCAATGATGTTCTTGATGCGCAGTATGCGGTTTGCAGCCTCCGGATCGTCGGATGCGTTGAGCACCTTTTTCCCGGTTGACAATTGATCCTGTAACCTGCTCATGCGAGCTCGCGCGTTATTGACATTGAGCAGGTAGTTCTTCGTAAATGTGTTTTCGGTTATTCGCATGTTACACCATGTTAAGTATCGTATCGAACAATTCGTTCGTCGTGTTCACGATTCGGGCAGCCGCCTCGAATGATCGTTGGAACCGGATCATGTTGGTCATTTCTTCGTCAAGTGAAACGCCGGAAACCGACTCGCGCTGGGCATAGATCTGCCCGAGCACAAGCTCGACACCGCTTGTTTCGCCCTCGGCGGAGCTTACTGCCGAGCCGATTGTGCTCACAAGCCCGCCATAATACTGTGAAAGGGTTTTGGTATTACCATCAAGCAGACGTTCATTCGTAATGCCAAACAACGCAAGAGCCGTTTCATTGTTTCCCGGCGCCCCGTTGCTCGATGCAGCGATGAAATTCGTGTTCGACGAGATTTGGGAGTAGATGCCCATGCTTCCTGCGCTGTTTCCCGTGAAGAATGTAACACCGGTCGGGGGTGGATTGCCAAGACCATATCCCGCCGTATGAACCGCGTTCACTCTCGTGATCATGGAATTCGCCAGGCTATCGAGTTGCGACATGTAGCCGGGAATCACGTTGTTGTGAAGGTCAAGCACAGCGCTCAGCTCGCCGCCCGTAACCGAAATATCTGCACCCGATGTTGTCGAGACTTTCAATGACCCGGCGACCATGGACGCCTGAATATCAAGGGAACTGCCATTCGAGGCGACAAGTGTCCCACCGATGGAAACAAGCATGCTGCCCTGACTGTCTATTGAAGCACTGACGTTGGTGAGTTGTGAAAGTTCGTCGAGCCGAAGATCGCGTTGATCCATCAGATCACTCGGCTCATTCCCGGCTCCACGCATGGTTGCGATTTGACTATTCAATTCCCCAATGTCATGCGTCAGCTGGTTGATGCGGGATACCTTATTGCCGATATCCTCCGCGAGATTGTTGCGTTGCGTCGTGAAGTTGGTGCTCATCTGATTAAACGTCTGCACGAGACGCGTTGCCTGCTGCAAGACATTCGTGCGAGGTCCGGTTTCTTCAGGATGGTTTGCCAGTTCCTGGAAGCTGTTGAAGAAGCTGCTCATGGCCGATTGCAAACCGCTGTCACTCGGCTCGTTGAGCGCCGCCTCAATCTGTGAGAGGACATTCTGGCGAAGAGTTGCCGAGCCGAGCGAGGAGCTTGCCTGACGAAACTGAATGTCGATGAACCGATCACGCAGCCGGCCGACACTATCGAGATTCACGCCAGTACCGATGAACAAGCCCTGCGCCGTCAGCGACGGCATCGTCGCAGCAAGATTTGCCCGCTGCCGGGTGAACCCGGGCGTTGAGGCATTGGCGATGTTGTGACTGGTTACGTTCATCGCAGCACTTTGGGCAGAGAGAGCACGTCTCCCCAACTCTAGCAATCCAAACAGTCCTGGCATAAGATCCTCTTTAAATACGTTGATCGATCAACTTTCGCGAATACCCTTCGGTGACGATGCGAAACGTCTCGCGCACAAACTTCCGTGAATGCTCAATCAAGAATTGATTCGCCTGATTCACTTTGAGCATTTGTTCCACTGCAGAATGCAGCCTGCTGCCGGCGTCGGACAACTTCTTAGCTTCATCGTTCTGAAGTTGGTCGAGTAGCGCCGAAAGATGAACAGGAGAATTGTCCGGCAGTTTCCTCGGAGCGATTTCATTCCATACTTCCCGTGTGAGCCTGACACGCTCTTGTTCCAATCCTTCGATCGGCAGCAACAGCTCTTCCTGATGGTCAACCATTGCGGCAACGGTCTCTGCGTCCGTGCTAATCAGCGCCTGCTGCTGACGCTTCATGACCTCAATCAGTTGTTCAGTCAACTCCGCTTCGGTCGCAATTACTTCGGCAAGATGAACGAGGTTACTCATTGTTGTTCTCCTGTTGTGCAAACACTTGTAAGAAGTTCATAACCCGCGCAACATACGCTTTTGTTTCCTTGAACGGTGGAATTCCCCCGTGCTTCACGACGTTTGTCGGACCGGCATTGTACGAGGCGACCGCGAGCTTTTCATCTCCATCAAATTGCTCAAGCAATTGCTTCAGGTACTTCGCCCCACCGAGAATATTCTCCCGCGGGTCCCAAACATTTCTGACGCCCATGTCTGCCGCTGTTGTATCGATGAGTTGCATGAGTCCCTTTGCATCTTTTGTCGATTGCGCATTCGCCTTGCCGGCCGATTCGGATGCAATCACCGCCTTTATAAGACGTTCGCTGACACCGTGTTTGGCTGCAGCTTCCACGATGTAGTCGTTATACTGATTCATTCTCTGTTCAATTCTTGAGACGTCGTCCGATTTCAGCGCAACCGCGTCGCGGACTGCAACCACAGGCTGAATCCCAACCGTCCTGTGC
>CAYJNF010000196.1:0-7187 GCA_964370915.1 uncultured Chitinophagales bacterium | reverse complement strand
ACTGCCGCGAAATGGCAACTGGTTGTCCGTCACTATGACAAGCCTGGCGTTCTGGCCGATGTATTGGGCGATCTCAAGTCCTCAGCCATCAACGTTGAGGAAATGGAGAACGTCATCTTCGATAGCGGCCTGACCGCCTGTGCAACCATCAAACTGGTTGACAAGCCGAATGAAGACATTCTTGCAATGATGCGCTCGCGCAGAGACGAAGTTATCCAGATTACCCTCAATCCGGCATAGAGGCATTCCGATCGACAATCAAAGCGCGGAAACAGCCTTGAGTCGTTCCACCGCTTTTGAGAGTGCCACAGTTGTTGCCTCAACTCGAGTCGCCCCCTCGGCCCGCGCAATGGTAGCGCCGGGATCAGCATTCTCGACATGACAGTGAAAACGACTTCCGATGCGGTAGATCGTCAGTCGAACCGGAATCGTGCCCAACCATTGCTTCTCAACCGCGTACTCTTCCGCTTTCATCACGCACCTCGTTCGACTGGTGCACCAACAAGGTTTCCCCATTCCGTCCATGACCCGTCATAGTTCGACACATTCTGATAGCCCAACAACTCGTTAAGCACAAACCACGTATGGCTCGAACGTTCTCCGATTCTGCAATACGCGATTACCGGCTTGTCGCGGGTTACACCCTTGCTTACATACAACGCTTCAAGCTCATCGGCGGTCTTGAATGTTCCATCATCATTGCAGGCCTGCGCCCACGGAATATTTCTTGCCCCGGGAATGTGCCCGCCGCGTTGGCAGGTCTCGGGCAGTCCGGGCGGCGAAAGAATCTTGCCGGTGAACTCATCGTTCGAGCGAACATCCACAAGAATTACGTTCCTGTCTTCCATTGCTTTCTGCACCTGACGTAGCATCGATCGATATTTTTCGTTGAAGCCCGAGACCTTGTACGTCGCGGCAGTCATACGCGGCATTTCGTTCGTCAGTTCGCGACCTTCCGCGAGCCACTTCTTTCGTCCGCCATTCATCAGCCGAACATCCTTGTGCCCGTACATTTTCAATTGCCAGAGTGCCCACGCCGCGAACCAATTGTTGTTGTCACCATAGAGGATGATGGTGGAGTCGTTGGAGATACCGCTGGCACTGAGCAACTTCTCAAGCGCCGCGATGCTCATGATGTCGCGCTGCACCGTGTCACATAACTGGGTTTGCCAGTTCCATCCAATTGCCCCGGGAATGTGCCCCTCGTTGTACGCCGCTGTGTCAACATCCACCTCGGCGATGACCAGCTTGGGGTCCTTCTTGTGCTTGTCAACCCAATCTGTTGAGACGAGTGTTTGTGGATTTGCATAGTCTCTCATGGCGGTATCCTCCTTGCTTGTGATTTGTAATTAATGATCTGACCGGATGGCTCCGGTCAGGCTAATTGCCTTCAGTCGCGTTTCTCTCTGCACTCATTACGCTTTGCTTGCGCTGTCGCGTAACATCAGCTGTTCATTAACTGCCCTACTATGCGGGGTGGTAATGTATTGAGTGGGTAGATTATTGTCAACCGTGATCTCCAATTCGAGCAAGTAGATTTGCAATGCCTGATGAGAGAATAAGACTCCCATGCCTCAGCGTTCCGTATCGCCCGCTCCCTCAATACAACCCCTCTGCGCCACAAATTCGGACGTGACAAAACTAAGCCCGCAACGCACATAGTCATTAACAACTTCGGCGTTCGAGGAGGATTATCGAAGTATATTCTCCCAAATTCTCAAATAGACTTTCTTATGGGAGAAATCGCAACGCCGAGGTACCTTGCTAATACCTCCGGACTTTCCTAATTTGATTCCAGAATTTTCTCACCGTTCTTTTCTTCTGTATGCAGTGATGTTCTTTTCGCTTCACAATCAACAACACATTAACTACGAGGGTTTGTATGTCAGAGTATGTTCGAAGTCTTATTGCACAAGTCAAAGCCAAGAATCCCGCTGAACCTGAATTTCACCAAGCAGTACAGGAAGTTGCCGAATCGTTGGAACTGGTCCTCGCCCGCCATCCCGAGTACCGCACAGCCAAAATTCTCGAACGCATGGTTGAGCCGGAACGCGTTGTGATGTTCCGCGTTCCCTGGCAGGATGATCAAGGTGAGTTTCACATTAACCGTGGATTCAGAATTCAAATGAACAGCGCCATCGGGCCGTACAAAGGCGGCTTGCGCTTTCACCCGTCGGTCACGCTTGGCATTCTGAAGTTCCTCGCGTTCGAGCAAGTGTTCAAGAACAGTCTTACCTCGCTCCCTATGGGTGGCGGCAAGGGTGGCTCCGATTTCGATCCGAAAGGAAAGAGCGATACCGAGGTGATGCGTTTTTGCCAGAGCTTTATGACTGAGTTGTACCGCCACATCGGACCGGATGTTGACGTCCCGGCCGGCGACATTGGGGTTGGTGGACGCGAAATCGGTTTCCTGTTTGGTCAATACAAACGTCTGACGCGTGAGTTTGGTGGCGTGCTGACGGGCAAGGGACTGAACTGGGGCGGGTCACTCATCCGACCTGAAGCAACAGGATTCGGAGCGACATATTTTGCACAAGAGATGCTGAAGACAAAAGGCATGTCGATGGAAGGCATGCGTGTTGCGATCTCCGGGTTTGGCAATGTTGCGTGGGGTGCGGCACTGAAGGTAACTCAACTCGGCGGAAAAGTGGTAACACTCTCCGGCCCCGATGGTTTCATCTATGACGAGAATGGTATTAGCGGTGAAAAAATCGAGTTCATGCTCGAACTCCGCGCAAGCGCGATGGACGCCGTGAAACCGTATGCCGATAAGTTCAAGGTCCCTTTCTACGCCGGCAAACGTGCATGGCAAATTCCTGTCGATGTCGCAATGCCCTGCGCGACGCAAAATGAGCTGGACGAGAACGACGCGCGCGAACTCGTAAAGAACGGATGCAAATGTGTCTGCGAAGGCGCGAACATGCCGAGCACACTTGCCGCAGTAAAAGTTTTCGAAGAGGCGAAAATTCTCTTCTCGCCCGGCAAGGCATCCAACGCCGGCGGCGTGGCAACCTCGGGTCTGGAAATGAGCCAGAACAGTATGCGGCTCAACTGGCCCGCGGAAGAAGTTGACCGCCGCTTGCATCAGATCATGAGCAGTATTCATCAAATGTGTGTTGAGACTGCCGAGAGATATGGCACGCCCGGAAATTATGTGAATGGAGCGAACATTGCCGGCTTCCTTAAAGTGGCAAATGCGATGATGGATCAGGGGCTTGTGTAGCGTGCAACTGTAGCCGTTCGCTCAGTGACAAATTGCGATTGCGCTCTACAGCTAATTGTGCTACCTTTGTTAGGCGTATTCATCACTGTGCTTTGGAATCACTATTATGATCGGTGCAGATGAATACGCCTATTTATTTTCGTCACCCTCCCAACTAGTCAGGTCATTCAATGAGCAGGATTGACCGCCTCAACATCGATGATATTCACGGTGTTCGCGTCAAGACCTTTCAGCGGCTGATGCGCTTCAAGATCCGCGACATCCTGCTCGTGTCGAGCCTGTACGACAACTACCTGTTTGAAGAGGACGGACGGCTGTACGAGCTGATTCGATCCGAATTCCAGACTCTCAATCTCAGCCATCCTCCGGAAATCACACACGTGAGCAGCGGCAGTGAAGCAATGGAACTGCTTCAGAGCGGCGAGCACTTCGACCTCATCATCACGACGCTCCATATCGAAGACATGCACGTCGTCAAGTTCGCTCAGGCTGTGCGCGATTCGGGAATTCTCATACCGATTATCCTCCTTGCATACGACAATCGCGAGCGCAAAGATCTCGTCACGAATTATGACATTTCCGTTTTTGATAAGATCTTCATCTGGCAAGGTGACTACCATCTTCTGATCGGCATCATCAAATACATCGAAGATCGGCAGAACGTTGAGAACGATACGCTCGCCGTTGGCGTTCAATCGATTATTCTGCTTGAAGACAGCGTGCAATTCTACTCGGTGTACCTTCCGCTCATCTATACCGAAATCCTCAAGCAATCGCAGCGGCTGATTACGGAAGGGGTGAATATCACGCATCGCTTCCTCCGCATGCGCGCACGCCCGAAAATTCTTCTCTGCACCACCTTCGAAGAAGCCTGGACATACTATGAACAGTACCAGGACTTTATTCTCGGTGTGATTTCCGATGTGAATTTCATGAGGGGTGGAGTGAAGGTAACCGATGCCGGCATAGAGTTCGCCCGACTTGTCAAGAGCCAGCACGATGATATTCCCATCCTCCTGCAATCAAGCAACGCCGACAATGCGCAGCGTGCGCGTGAAGTGGGTGCATCATTTCTCCTGAAGAGTTCGCCCCGCCTGTTGCACGAATTGCGCGAGTTTATGCTGAGCAATTTCGGGTTCGGGGATTTTGATTTCAGGCTGAACGACGGGCGACACGTCGGGTACGCCACCAACCTGCGCACCCTCGAAGAGCAGCTCAAGATCGTGCCCGATGAAAGCATTCTGTACCACGCGCACCGCAATCATTTTTCCAACTGGCTGAAGGCACGCACGGAATTCTGGCTCGCGCAGCAATTGCGTCCCCAGAAAGCAGAGCATTTTGAATCCGTCACGGAGTTACGCGAGCTGCTAATTCGATCACTTAGAATGTACCGCGAAATCCGGCAGCGAGGCATCATTACCGAATTCGGCAAGGAATCGTTCGATCCTCAGAATAGCTTTGCGCGCATTGGCAGCGGATCATTGGGGGGCAAAGCACGCGGTCTTGGTTTCATCAACACGCTCATCAACAACTACAACATTCGTGATCAATTCCCCGGCGTCGAAATCCATGTTCCCTCCGCGGTCGTCATCGCCACGGATGTGTTTGATCGGTTCCTCGCCGACAATCACCTCGAAGCGTTTGCATTGAACGTCACGGACGACGAAGAACTGATCAGACGGTTCAATGAGGCCTCGCAATTCCCGCAGGGAATCGTGGAGAAGCTGCGCGAGTTTCTGGCGATCACCCTTTCGCCGCTTGCCGTTCGTTCATCCAGCTTGTTGGAAGACTCACAGTATCAGCCGTTTGCCGGCGTGTACCAGACGTACATGATCGCAAACAACAATCCCGACCCGCACATCAGACTTAACGAGTTACTCCAGGCAATCAAGCTCGTCTATGCCTCCACGTTTGCGAAAAAGGCAAAAGACTATATGAAGGCCACCGCCTACCGGCTCGAAGAAGAGAAGATGGCGGTAATCATCCAAAAAATGGTTGGCTCGCCGCGCAACGGACGCTACTATCCTGAATTTGCAGGCGTCGCAAAGTCGTACAACTTCTATCCCGTTCCGCCGCAGAAGCCGACCGACGGCATAGTGTTGGTCGGGTTGGGATTGGGAAAGACGGTGGTCGATGGCGGAAATACTGTGCGCTTCTGTCCGAAGTTCCCGCGCCACATGCTTCAATTCTTTTCTGCAAAAGAGACGTTGAAAAACGCCCAGCAGAATTTTTACGCGCTGAATCTCGACGAAAGTCTCAAGCGTGCTGACGGCGCAATGCCGGATGAATTTGTGCAATTGCTCGATTTGAAAAAAGCGGAAGAAGACCAAACGTTGTACTATGTTGCGTCGACGTATTCTCCCGAGAATGACGCGGTGTACGACGGCATCTCGCGTCCCGGCCGCCGTGTCGTGACCTTCTCCCCCATCCTGAAGCACAAACTTTTTCCGCTTGCCGATGTTCTTGATCTTGTACTCGAGATGGGAACGTGGGGCATGGGCACGCAGGTGGAGATTGAGTTCGCCGTGAACATGAATGTCGGAACACACGAGCCAAATGAATTCGCGTTCCTTCAAATCAGGCCGCTGGTGTTAAGCTCGGAGTTGGAGGAACTGCAGATCGACAAGCTGGAACCGCACGACCTCGTATGCCAAAGTGAGCAAGTGCTCGGCAACGGAGCCATCCGCGACATCTATGATATTGTGGTCGTCGATATTCACAAGTTTGATCGAGCAAAAAGCATCAAGGTCGCGCAGGAAGTCAGCTTGTTGAACACGAAACTCCTTGCTAAGAAACGTCCCTATGTTCTCATCGGCGTTGGCCGGTGGGGAAGTCTCGATCACTGGCTCGGGATTCCGGTGACCTGGGATCAAATTTCCGGAGCAGCGGCAATTGTCGAAGCCGGCTTCAAAGATTTCAATGTCACGCCATCGCAAGGATCGCATTTCTTCCAGAACATTACCTCGTTCCGCGTCGGATACTTCACGGTGAATTCATTTGTTCACGAGGGATTCATCGATTGGGATTGGTTGTCGCAGCAACAGGCGGTTGAGGAACTCGAGTTCACGCGCCATTTGCGGTTCACGGAACCGATGACAGTAAAAATCAACGGACACAAGAACATTGGTGTTATTGTGAAACCCGGAAGGTGATTCGTTCCACCCCACACTCGCACTATCGCTCTTGGTGTGGATTACTAAACAACGCAACACATCTTCATCATTTAGGAGGTATCATGTCAGATTACGTGAAAGACCTGATGGCTGAAGTGAAGACGAAAAATCCTGCAGAACCGGAATTCCACCAGGCCGTACAAGAAGTAGCAGAATCACTCTCACGCGTATTCGAGCGTCACCCCGAATATCAGGCGGCAAAGATTCTGGAACGTATTATCGAACCTGAACGCGTGATTATGTTTCGCGTGCCGTGGGTTGACGAGCAAGGCGAAACGCATATCAATCGCGGCTTCCGCATCGAAATGAACAGCTCCATCGGGCCGTACAAAGGCGGATTGCGATTCCATCCTTCCGTCAACCTCGGCATCCTGAAGTTCCTCGCATTCGAGCAAGTCTTCAAGAACAGTCTCACAACGCTCCCCATGGGAGGCGGCAAAGGTGGATCCGATTTCGACCCAAAGGGAAAAAGCGATCTGAAAGTGATGCGATTCTGCCAGGCGTTTATGGCGGAACTGTTCCGGCACATCGGACCGGATACAGACGTTCCTGCCGGCGATATCGGGGTTGGCGGACGCGAGATCGGGTACCTGTTTGGCATGTACAAAAAACTAAGAAACGAATTCACAGGTGTGTTGACAGGCAAGGGATTGAACTGGGGCGGCTCGTTGATTCGTCCGGAAGCAACCGGATATGGCGCCGTGTACTTTGCGGCAGAGATGTTGGGAACACGCGGCAAGACGCTGGAGGGGAAATCGTGTCTCGTCTCCGGCAGCGGCAACGTTGCGCAA
>CAYJNF010000195.1:0-7189 GCA_964370915.1 uncultured Chitinophagales bacterium | reverse complement strand
GTCCGCATGCCGGAGAATATTCTCTTTCAGGGCCTGCCCGTTCCGATCAATCAGCTCGCAGGGAATGATGATCATCCCTTTGTCATGCGCTCCATGGAACACAGCAAAGCGTTCGTACAAGAGTGCAGTGATTTTCGCGGGAAACGATGAAGGACATTCGTCTTCAGGTTTTGGCGTGTCGACATACGCGATGCCTGCTTCCGTGGTGTTCGAAACGATGTAGCGCAGATCGGGGTTCGCAGCACAATCGAGAAACTCCTTCCATTGTGTGTACGGATTTATCGCTCGACTGATTGACGTAATAATGTCTGAGTGCTCAACCGGTTGACCATGCTGAAGGCCGCGTCTCAGGAGTGTGTAGACACAATCCTGTTCATTCAGTGCATCCGCCATTCCTTCCGCGAGCGGCTGCACGACAACAACCTTTCCATTGAACAGGCCGCGCTTGTTAAGCTCATTGATTTTCCAATCAACAAATGCCCGCAGGAAATTCCCTTCGCCAAACTGTAGCACTCTCTCGGGCATGTCATGTAGCGGACCAATGTTGACGGAGTGAAGATTGTCCTTTTGTTGCTCCACAAACTCACGACTTAACTGCATCCTTGTACCTTGCTCCCTCCTTAGTTGCACATTCCGCGCTACAGCGTCACGCCCTCTTTCCAAATCGCGATCTCTTTGTAGCCATTCGCTTCATTCTTCGTTTGCATTTCGCCCGACGCAATCTTGACGATGATGTCGAGCAGTTGTCCTGCCAGTTCATCAATCGATGTGATCCCCTCAACGATCGCGCCGGCATTGAAATCAATCCAATTCCGTTTGCTCTCGAACACTGTTGAGTTCGATGAAATCTTTACGGTCGGCACAGGAAAACCGAGCGGTGTACCTCTGCCCGTGGTGAACAACAGCATCGTTGCGCCGGCGGCGGTCATGGCAGTCGATGAGACTCCATCGTTGCCCGGCGCGTACAGTAGTGTCAGTCCGCGTACCGACACCTGCTCACCGTAGTCAAGCACCTCCGACACCATGGCCGATCCGCCTTTCTGAACGGCTCCGAGTGATTTTTCTTCGAGCGTTGTCAGTCCGCCTTCTTTATTGCCGGGCGATGGATTCTCGTACACCGGCTGACCATGACTCAAGAAATATCGTTTGAAATTATTGATCATCCCGAAGATCTTGTCGTAGACGAATTTGTCTTTCGCCCTGTTCATCAATTGTTGCTCGGCCCCAAACATCTCGGGAACCTCAGTCAGCAACACCCGGCCATTCTGCGCAACGAGCAAGTCGGTGATCCGCCCGACTAATGCATTAGCGGTAATACCGGAAAGACCGTCCGATCCGCCACATTTCATCCCGAGCGTCAGTTCCGCTATCGGGCACTCTTCGCGAGTATCGTGCCTTATGTGTTCAAACAATTCGCCCACCATTCGAACGCCCTCTTCGATTTCGTCGCCAACCGCCTGAGAGTTGAATGAGCGAATCCTATCCGGCTCAATGGTACCTGCAAGTTTGAGTAGCTCAGCAAGCTGATTGTTCTCACAGCCCAACCCGAGGACGAGCACCGCGCCCGCGTTGGGATTGTTCATCAATCCAGCAAGAACTTTCTTTGTGTTGTTCAGATCATCACCGAGTTGGCTGCATCCGAACGGATGCGAGAACGAGAACACTCCGTCAACGTTGGTGTGCCGGAACAGCTCATTCGCCTTGCGGGCAATGCGCTCAGCGGAAGTATTGACGCAACCAACCGTGTTGATAATCCATATTTCGTTGCGAGTGCCGACCCGCCCGTTTGCACGCCGATAGCCGCGGAATGTGCGTGCCGGTTCCCGCGCGGGTTGATGGGCGGAGGCTACAGGTGAGTAGACGTACTCAATAACATCGAGCAAATTCGTTTGAAGATTGTGCGAATGGACCAAGCTTCCCGAACGAGCGCTGTGCGTAATGCGCCCGATGGGATGGCCGTACTTCACGACGAAATCACCATCCCGAAGATCACGCAGAGCAATCTTATGTCCCCGACGAATATCCTCTGTACAAACCAGTTCGCTTCCGTTCACGCCCAGCCGTGTTCCGGATTGAATATCCTTCAGTGCAACAACGATATTATCAGAAGGATGAACATGTAAGATTTGCAGGTCGTGTTTCTGTATGTTGCCCTCTCCAATCACTCTTCCTCTCAATGCATTGTAAAACTCCAGAGCTTGCCAACAACAACTCCGTCCCGAAAATCAACTGAACGTTGGCGGCACCACTGTTCGCCGCTCGCGACCCTGCACAGTAACGTGCAAGGTCGCGAGAGCGAGAACTGCAATTGCGGTTACTTCACCAACATCATCTTTTTCACTGCCGAATTCTTTCCGACTTCGAGCCGATAGAAGTACACGCCCGTTGTCAACTTCGATGCGTCAAAGTCCATCTCATGGAATCCCGCTTCGAGCTGCTGTTCAACCGGTGTTGCAACTTTCTGGCCGAGAATGTTAAACACAGTCAGTTTTGCAAGTCCTGCATTCGGCAGGTTGAACGAGATTCTTGTCGATGGATTGAAGGGATTAGGATAATTCTGATTGAGTGAGAACGACTCCGGAATTCCATCGCCCTTCGTTGTCACGCCCGAAACCGGATCGACCAACCATGCGGCGTATCGCGTCGGGAACCAGTTCAGGTCGCCTACGGGATAGCCACCGAGTGCGCCTGTGTATGCAACCGAACCCGTCGAGTACCCACAATTTAGTGTATCGCGCCAGTATTGCCATCCTCTCCGATCAAAATCGTACGAGCGATTCCAGATTGCGGAATTCGGAGTATTCTTTAACTTATTACCCCCAGTTGGCGATCGATACCACTTGTTCATCTTCACCATCAATGCCGGAATGTTGTTCAAGATAAGTGGTGGGGTGATTTGGCTGAACGCATTGACGGAATCTGCTCCGAGCCTTCTATTGATGTGGTATGTCAGAGGCGAGCCCTTAGTTAGCGCGGGATTCGCGATGATGGGCAGTATTGAGGCTGAATCCCAAAACGCCTGCCCGGAGGCTGAAATTGCATAGTAGTTTCTGGCTATCGTCCACCGCGTGGTGTCATTGGGAGTGGTAAAGATCCACGCCATTCTCGGACCACCGAACGGATCTTGCTCAAGATTATTGACGAATTCGGCTTGGCGGGTTGCGTCAGAATCATTGCCGAGAGAGAATGGATCTATCAGCAGGTTGTCGGTGATGATCGCTCGCGGGCCCATCGAGCCAAGGGACATGAATCCGTGGTAGGACATCCCGTTTGCGAATGTGTTATGCCTTACTCTTAAATAGTTAATAGGGCCTGTACCGGCCTGCGGGTTGGTAAAGTTGTAATGGCGGATAACTCTGTCCTGCCAATTCACGAATGTGTTGTTTTCAAAAATCAGCGTATCGACTGACGCATCACGCAAATCAATGCCCTTCCCCGCGCCAAGATTCGATCTTCCCAGATATCCCATATTGGCAAAAATGTTATTCGTGATGATCACGAGGTTGGTGGCTCCGGCTGCCCGCATCAACTGACCATTACAATTGGTGAGTATGCAACTGTCAACTCTGATGTTGGCGCCGGCACCTGCCGTTGGAACGTCAAAGAGGAGGGAGCCTTGAATGTTATTCAGATTTGAATCAATCGGCTCGAAGTACCCGCTGAAACCGATGTTCTTGACATTAAGGTTGCCCCGCAGGTCAAACATCTGTCCGGGCGGATTCTGTGGATTTGGTGAAAGCCCCGTCGGATACAGGAAGACAAATGGTTTGGCAGTGACGCCCGCACTATCGTTGGCTCTCATCCGCAAAGTCTGTCCAGTATTGATTCGAAAGACCGCCTTGTGAAGATATGGCGCACCCCTTTGCAGGACATACACGCGATTCGCCGGAATCACGCCACCCGGTAATGTGTCGGCAGCGAGCTGTGCGTTCAAGAACGAGCCCTCCGTGCCATCATACGGGCGGAGACGCAACACCGATTCTTGCGCAGCTGAAAACACAGGGAGCAAAATCAACAGCATGAAACCGGATAGCAAGTATCGCATTGTACTCATAACATCCTCCTACGGTTTGTTGAGTTGTTTGATGTGGGTTAATTGGGTCTGGATCTTCGTAGATCCACCCAGAAGTTGCTTGATAGATCTTCAGGTGCTACAATGTAATTCGCACTCCAAGGTCTCCAGTAAGACCAAACTTCTCGCTTGTGTTCAGTATCTTCCAACCAGTTTGCCTATTGTAGATTGAGTTACTATCATCTATGTTCGTCAAGTTATTCACATTCAAGAGCACCGCTATGTTATCAGTGAACTGATACTTCATCGCCAGGTCCCATCGGGTAAAGGCATTGATCACTTGGTCGTTTATGCCGCTTGCTGAGAACGAAAGATTGTATTCCGACTGATGGAACATAGAGACTCTCACCGAAAGGTCTCCAAGATCATATCCGAGCGCGATATTGGCATAGAATTCCGGTTGCCCCTCGAGTCGCTGTTTTTTCTCAACGATTTTGTTGTTGGTGATCCGGACCGTTATGGAATCATAGGGGGGTGGAAAACCAGGGTTCCACACTCTGACGTTGACGCCAAACGTGTCTGTCGCGATTGTGAATGTTTCCGATCGAACAATGGAAGCGTTGTACGACAAGACAAAGTTCTTTAGAAAGCCAGGAAGGAAATTGAAATTCATTTGATGCTCAAATTCGAATCCCCAGACTTTCGTCGGCTTATTCGAATTGTAGGGTACGATGAGACCGTAGGTTCCCGTCACAGGCGTCCGCCGGGAGACCCCAAGGGTGTCCAAGATTTTGTTCCCGATAGTGAATGCGCTGTCAAGCACATGGTACATATCGTCGATGCGTTTATAGAATGCCGACACCGAGATCAATCCAATTGAATTGCCGAAGAAGGAGGTGTTCACTTCATAGTTCCACGCTTTCGCAGTTCTCAAATTCGAGTTGCCGAGTTTGAGATACACTGTTCCGCTTGCCCCCGATGAGACATACTTTTCCAATCTGAAATTGAAATCAGGACGTGCAAGCGCCTTGTAGGCGGCAAGACGCACGTTCAAGAAATCGGTCGGCCTCATTGTGAGGTGGAAATTTGGAAGCCAGTTCGTTTCAGCATGGGTTGCCGTCGTGTCCCGTATCGGCCCACTTGGGATCGGAAATCCGCCGAGCCCGCCTGGTGTATACTTGGAGCTGTAATCATTGTCTTCCCGCTCAACACGCAGTCCCGCAATAAGAGTCACATCTTGTCCGAAGCCGAGGGTGTTCATGACATAGGCAGAGGTAACCCTTTCGACGACGTCATAGAAATCCGTAGAAACCTCCGGGTTGTAGTAATACTCGTTACTTCGTCCAATGCTGTCTACGCCGTTCTTGTTCAGTTCATACCACAGACGCAATGCATCTCGATTGACAATCGGGTTAAGCCTGTATTTGCCGTACAGATCCCTGGATGCAGGACTGGGATCCAGAAAATCCAGAAGGAATGAATTGCGAGCACCTCTATCCAACAGGAACCTCCGATAGAAAGGCTCGAACCATGTACCTACAAAATCCTTCTTTTGAATCGTTCCATCCGGCAATCTCGTGAAATCTCGCCAGTAGCCGAGATAGTAAGGAGCATACAACTCTCCCCTCTCCTTAAACCTGTTCTTGTGCTTGTACTTCCCGCCTAACTTGACCTCACCCGAAAAAGTGTTTCCCAGTGTATATGTTCGGGCGACGTCAAGAAAAGCAGTCTTCTCTTTATCACGGTTCATCTCAGTACGATAGTATGCGTTATTGATACCCGCCGCCTGGAAATTGTTGAGAGCAAAAGGAGTGAACAATTCAGGATTCGAACGGATCGACGGCATGTTTTGCCGCATACCTGAGACTGTCGAATCACCTTGTTGCCTCGAAGGTTCGTTGAAATCAACTGAGTAATCATATGGATCCTCTGATTCGGATTGGGCAAACGAAAATCCCCACTTAAATTCCAACCCGGCTAGGAAGTTCTGCCCTTGGAGGGAGCTATTGAAAATATCGATCGCCTGCTCTCGATCACGAGCCGTATATGTCACCTGCCGTCCGGTTCCGAACGGATAGTTCCTTGTGGAGAGCAGATAGCTTCGATCGGTTCGGTTGTAGATGCCGTTGAATTTGATTGTTCCGCTGTCGGGGGTGTTAATATCGAGCAACAACCCCCCGCCAACTCGTTTCCGTATTTCATCAGTAAACTCGACGCGGAAATCGTTGATCTCGTAATCCTGGCCATTTCTCAGAGCTTGGTTGTAGTCAAGATTGATTCTCTCATTGCTCCTGACTCTTCTTTCAAGGTTTCCAGTCATCTGGATGCCCAGGAGATCATCAAAGAAGCGTTCTCCGTATCGTCCCGAGAAGTCATACTGGTCGTACGCATCCATGAGGTAGTTGTACGCTCCTTTTGCGTCCAGCCTTATCATTCGTTCCGAGGGCGCTTTCCTCGTTACGAGGTTTATGCTCCCTCCAATTGCATCTCCATCTTTATCCGGCGTCAAGGCCTTGTACAACTCGACACCTGACAATGACCCTTGTGATATCGTGCTGAGATCCACACCTCGTTCATCCGCATCGGTTGGGGGGATCTTAATCCCATCGATCGTGAACGAAGTAAATTTGTCGCTCATTCCACGAAGGATGACTTTGTTCGCTTCGCCCCCAGAGCGGAGAATCGAAACTCCTGGCAGCCGACCAATCGCTTCCGCCGCATTCGCGTCAGGCAACTCTTTGATCTTCTCTTCAGAAATGACATTCACAATCGTGTTTGCATTCACCTGCTGGTTGATCGCGGCTTGCTGCCCGCGCATCTGCGCCGTAACAATCACTTCCTCGCCTTCGATCACGTCGGGCTCAAGACGAATGTTGAGCACGATTTCGCCGTCATCCGGAACGACGATAGAAACCTCGCGCGTCTTGTATCCGATATATGCCACACGCAGCGTTTGCCGGCCAGCCGGCACATGTGTGAGCCGAAATTTTCCGTAAATGTCGGTCGCCGTCCCCAGCGCAGTCCCCTGGACAAGCACGTTGGCGCCTACAAGCTCGTCTGACGACGTAGAATCACTGATCACTCCGCGCACAATCCCCTGCGCGAACGCTGCGCATGGAATCATCAGTCCCATAAGCATACCCGTTATCAAACTCTTCATAACGTTGCTCCTTGCAT
>CAYJNF010000194.1:0-7288 GCA_964370915.1 uncultured Chitinophagales bacterium | reverse complement strand
GCGAAAGGCTATCTGCCCGGAGCATTGGTGAACTTTGTCGCGTTGCTCGGGTGGAATCCCGGTGATGAACGGGAGATTTTTTCACTTGACGATTTGGTGAGAGAATTCTCGCTTGAGAGAGTTGGAAAGAGCGGAGCAGTCTTCAATATCGAGAAACTTGATTGGATGAACTTTGAGCATCTCAGGAAAATACCCGATGCGGAAGTTCTCCTGAAGCTCAAAGCTCACTTGTTGCAATCACAGTTTGCGGGGAACAAGTTTAGCGACGAATATTTGTTAAGTGTAATTTCTGCCATGCGGGATCGCGCTTCATTTGTGAGGGACTTCGTAGAAAAGTGCCCTTACTTTTATGCAGCACCGGAGCAATATGATCTGGAAGTGACGAGGAAACGATGGAAGCCGGAGACCCCCCACCAGTTGAAGAAACTGGTCGAGGAGTTTTCCCAACTGACACTTTCAAGAAAAGAAGACTTCGAAGCAGTACTGCACAAGACCGCTGAGGTACTTCAGGTGAAGAACGCTGAACTCATTCACCCGCTCAGACTTGCTGTATCGGGGATGGGAGCGGGTCCGGGTTTGTACGACATCCTGCACATTCTTGGCAAGGATGAAGTGATCAAGAGAATCCTCACGGCAATTGAACGGATAAATTGAAATGACGGCAGACAACAAATCAGAGAACATAAGCGCGGGAAGTTCCGAGGCCGCATCGCGGACAAATTTCATCCGTGAAATCGTGGAAGAACATCTGAAGTCGAATCGCTTTAACGGCAAAGTGGTGACGCGTTTTCCGCCCGAGCCGAACGGTTATCTTCATATCGGACACGCAAAGTCCATTTGTCTGAATTTCGGAATTGCCCGCGACTACAACGGCACGTGTAACCTGCGCTTCGACGACACAAACCCGACGAAGGAAGAGCAGGAGTACGTTGATTCAATTCTGGAGGATGTCCGTTGGCTTGGCTTTCAGTGGAATGGCCTGTACTATGCTTCAGATTACTTCGAGCAATTGTATCAGTTTGCCATTCTGTTGATCAAGAAAGGGAAGGCGTACGTCTGCGATCTGAACGCCGATCAAATCAGAGAATATCGGGGAACGCTTAGGGAGCCTGGCAAAGAAAGTCCGTATCGCAATCGCACCGTCGAGGAAAATCTCGACCTCTTTACTCGCATGCGAAATGGCGAGTATCCCGACGGGTCGCGAACATTGCGGGCCAAGATCGACATGGCATCGCCCAATTTCAATATGCGCGATCCGATCATGTATCGCGTTCTTCGCTCGACGCATCACCGCACTGGCGACAAGTGGTGTATTTATCCGACGTACGACTGGGCGCACGGGCAAAGCGATTCGATCGAGGGCATCACGAACTCCATTTGCACGCTTGAGTTTGAGATTCATCGTCCGCTGTACGACTGGTTCCTCGACGAGTTGGGCGTTCATCATCCGCAGCAAACGGAGTTTGCCCGGTTGAATCTTACGTACACCATGATGAGCAAGCGGCGTCTGCTGCAGCTTGTCGAAGAAGGTTTGGTGAATGGATGGAACGATCCGCGCATGCCGACGATTTCAGGATTTCGCCGCCGCGGGTTCACGCCGGAGTCCATTCGCAATTTTGCCGACCGGATCGGTGTTTCGAAACGCGAGTACATTCAAGATGTCACGGTTCTCGAAGATTGTCTGCGAGAAGACCTAAACGCGCGGGCACCGCGGGTAATGGCGGTTCTCAGGCCCCTCAAGGTTGTGATCGAGAATTATCCAGACGGGCATGTTGAAGAGCTTGAGGCGGTCAACAACCCGGAAGATCCTTCGTCGGGAGTGAGGAAGGTGCCGTTTTCGAAGGTACTCTACATTGAGCAGGATGATTTCAAGGAGATTCCGCCGAAGAAGTACTTCCGCCTCTCGCCGGGCACCGAGGTCCGACTTCGCTATGCCTACATCATCAAATGCGTTGGCGTGGTGAAGGATGAAAAGACGGGAGAGATCACCGAGCTCCGATGCACATACGATCCGGAGACGCGCAGCGGCTCGTCGCAAAGTTCACGCAAAGTGAAAAGCACGATCCATTGGGTCTCGGCGGCACATGCGCTGGATGCCGAAGTGCGGCTGTACGACAGGCTCTTTACGGTGGAGGAGCCAACGGGCGACAACTGGAAGGAGTCCATCAATCCACACTCGCTGGATATCGTGCGAGCGTGCAAGGTTGAACCGAGTCTCGCCGCCGCGAACGTGCAGGATCGATTTCAATTCGAACGGCTTGGCTATTTCTGTGTGGACGATGATGCGAAGCAGGGGAGCCTTGTGTTCAATCGGGCTGTAACGTTGCGAGACACGTGGGCGAAAATCGAGAAGCGGTGAGATCATCTCACGTTGCTTCGGTTTGAAGTTCTACTATGAAATGGAGATATTGAAATCAATGTCCGCACTCGATGTCATCAGAATGAAGAACGCCGTGTTCTACGCATACCACGGCGCGTTCGAAGATGAGCAAAACCTCGGTGGTAAATTCGAGTTCGACGTTGACATGTATTGCGATCTTTCCGCCGCGGCCGAAAGCGACTCACTCGAGAAGACTGTCGACTATGAGAAAGTCTACGCGTTCATACGTCAGACGGTGTTACACAAGAAGTACTATTTGCTCGAAGCGTTGGCAAACACCATTGCCAAGGGACTGCTGCACGAGTTCTCGGCGTTGCAAAAGGTGATGGTGCGCGTCCGAAAGCCGCACCCGCCTGTCAAAGGCGTCATCGATCACGTTGAAGTCGAAATATCTGCAAGCCGATGAAGACGTATTCGGTCTTTCTTGGCATAGGGTCAAACGTTGGCGAACGGCAGAAGTTTCTGAACGGCGCTGCTGCGGCTCTTAAGCAGGTTCCCAACGTGAAGATTGTCTGGGCATCATCGGTCTACGAAACAGATCCGTACGGCAAGGTTGATCAGCCCAAATTCCTGAATGCGGCTCTCGAAATCGAGACGACCTTGTTGCCGACGGAGTTGCTGGCAAGGGTCAAATCAATTGAAGAATCCATCGGGCGAACCAAAACCGAAGCGTGGGGCCCTCGAGAAATCGACATTGATATTTTGCTGTATGACGGGCTTGTGCATACCGATGAGGCGTTGACCGTTCCTCATCCGGAGTTGGAAAAGAGAAAATTTGTGTTGGTGCCCTTGCGCGAGATTGCTCCTGATCTCGTTCATCCAATTCACGGCATGACAATCTCTGAGCTTGCTTCTGCGTGCCGTGATAACGGTGGCGTCGTCAAGACATCGTTTCACATCGTCGTTTAGTTCACGCTCTGAAAACTCTAGGAGTCGACTTGGCAAAGCAACAACAGGAATCGCTCGAAGAATTGATTCAACAATCCGAGCTGCGGTACATAGCAATTGAAGGCGTGATTGGTGCGGGCAAAACGACACTGGCGAATATGTTGGGGGAGACGATCGGGGCGAAGGTCGTGCTCGAACAGTTCGAGGAGAATCCGTTTCTCAAAGACTTCTACAAAGATCCCGAACGGTATGCGTTCCAGACCCAGATATTCTTCCTCCTCACCCGCTACAAGCAACAGCGCGACCTGGGGCAGGCCGACTTGTTTCACCGGTTTCTCGTGACGGACTATATTTTTGAGAAGGACAAGATCTTTGCTTATCTCAATCTGCAGGACGAAGAGTTGAAACTGTATGAAACACTCGTCAGCAGCATTCAGCACAACATTCCGACCCCCGATCTTGTTGTTTACCTTCAGTCGAGTGTTCCCCGGCTGATGAGCAACATCAGATTTCGTGGGCGCGAATTCGAAACGGAAATGCAGGAGTCGTACATCAAGGACTTGAATGAGGCATACAACTATTTCTTCTTCCGCTATAAGACTTCCCCGTTGTTGATCGTGAACTCAATTGACCTGGATTTCGTTTCAAACAAGGAGCACTTCGAAGATCTGGCCCGGGCAATTTTCCGGCCAACGCACAGCGCTGTTGAGTATTATAACCCGATTGTGCGGAAGTAAGTTGAAAAGGAGGGGCATGTTAATCAGGTTTCTTTTGTTCGTCGGACTCTTTTGGTTGGTGTCGAGAATAGTCAGACTGTTGATCAGAGGCGCAAATACTTCGCGCAACACTTTCCATCCCCGACCCGAGAATAACTTTGCCAGCGGCAAGCCGGCTGCCGAGGTGGATTTCAAAGATGTGCCGGACGCCGAATTCCTTGACGTGACCGAAAAAGAGAAAGCCGGAGAGTAGGCATCTTCGCACTTTCGCGTTTCTTGAACACATAGTCGGGCACGTTGCTGAAACTGCTATCGTTACATAAATCAAAGTGCAGAAGGTCGGGCTTGTAGATCCGATCTGATGGAAAAAGAGCCAACGAAAGGAATCCGGATGTTTGGCATTGCCCAAACTGTTGACTACCAAGAGGAGATCCTCAGTCTTAAGAAGGAACTGAATGCGGTAATTCTCGCCCATTATTATCAGGAAGGGGAAATTCAGGATGTAGCAGACGTGATTGGCGATAGCCTTGAACTTGCCCGGCGCGCTGCTCAAACTGATGCTGAAGTAATCGTGTTTGCCGGGGTCCACTTCATGGCTGAGACGGCAAAAATCCTAAACCCAAAGAAGCAGGTACTTCTGCCGGACCTCAATGCCGGCTGCTCGCTGGCTGAGGGTGCTCCTGCTCCTGCCTTTAAGGCATTTCGTGCCGCACACCCGAATCATGTCTCGATCACGTACATCAACTGTTCAGCAGAAGTGAAGGCTGCGAGCGACATCATCTGCACGTCGAGCAACGCGGAAAAGATCATTCAGCAGATTCCCCAGGACAAGCCGATCTTCTTTGCACCCGACAAGAATCTCGGTCGCTATCTCATGAAGAAGACCGGTAGAGATATGCTGCTATGGGACGGCTCATGCATTGTCCATGAAGTCTTTAGCTTGCGGAAGATCATCCAACTTCAAACTGAGTATCCTGACGCGGAGTTGATTGCGCACCCTGAGTGCGAGGAGCCGATCCTCCGGCGCGCGACCTTTGTCGGCTCGACGAGCATGTTGCTGAAACGCGTGCAGACAAGTCCGAGCAAAAAGTTCATCGTCGCGACGGAAGCCGGGATTCTTCATCAGATGCAGAAGCTTGCTCCCGACAAAGTGCTCATTGCTGCTCCGCCCGACGCGAACTGTGCCTGTAACGAGTGTCCGCATATGAAACTGAATACTATGGAGAAATTGTATCTCTGCATGAAGAACCGGTCGCCCGAGATTATCATGGACCAGGATTTGATGGAGAAGGCTCTTCTTCCGATTCAACGGATGCTCACAATGAGTTAACTGGAAAATGTGAAGCGATAGAAATGGAAACGGACACCCGATGAAAGGCGTCCGTTTTTTTCTTTTTCAGCTGATATTCAGTCCCCTATCGACTCGACCTTGAAAGCGATTTTCTCGCCGGCATTCCATCGAGCCTGTCCTTTGTCGCCAACCTTGAACTGCGACAGCGTCGCATGGAATCCATTCCGCTCAACCTTCGTCGAAGCGTCGGTCTGAACGACAATGCCGCGGATCGTTACGGTTCCGTACTTCACATCTACCGCAGTGATCAATCCCTCAATGCGATTTCCCCGTCGTGTGATTTCAGAACTCCCGGCTACCGATGCGTCGCTGCCGCCCTGCAGTGATGCACCCGCCAATGCATCTGACGACATTGGATTTGTTGTGTCATTGCTGCATCCGACGAGGAACAGTGCAATGACCGCAGCGAGTGTGATGGCTACTTGTTTCATGATGGACCTCCTATTGTATGTTGAGTGATGTTGGTTTGGTGAAGCGTTCTGGTTTGAGTATTTCCAATGACGTGCCAAAGACTTTCGCGATCGATTTGTAGGAAATGCATATGCTTTTCGAAACCTCAACTGAGTTGGTGGGGAAGAGATGCAGCAGAGCATGTGGCACTGTAGATTTGCAGTGGGGAGAACGAGCAACAGAATTACAGGCGAGTGTCTTGATTGACCCTCATACGCTTGTTTCCTATATTCAAATGGGATTTGAGTAGAAAGCGTAGCGAGTGAAGCACCAGGCAGTTCAAATTCTGGCGGAAAAAACGATTCACAACAAGACAGAGACAATGGCGACAAAATTCTACGTAGAAGATCTTTCGAAGTATGTTGGAGAAGAAGTGACGCTGCAAGGATGGCTTTACAACAAGCGATCAAGCGGCAAAATTAAATTTCCGATTTTACGGGACGGGACTGGAATTGTGCAGGGTGTCGCGGTGAAGGCAAATCTTCCTGAGGAGGTATTCAATCGGGTTGATCAACTTACGCAGGAGTCGTCCTTCGTAATGAAAGGAACGGTGCGAAAGGAAGATCGCGCTCCCGGCGGATACGAGCTTGATGTTACCGACATACAAATCATCGCGATTGCCCACGAATATCCGATCACGCCAAAGGAACACGGCGTCGAGTTTTTGATGGATCGGCGGCATTTATGGCTGCGGTCGAGCAGGCAGCACGCCATTCTGCGCGTGCGTCATCAGATCATCAAGTCCATTCGTGACTTCTTTGACGGGCGCGGCTTCACACTCGTCGATTCGCCAATCTTCACTCCCGCAGCGTGTGAAGGAACGTCGACATTGTTTGAGACAGATTACTTTGACTTGGGGAAGGCGTACCTTACACAGTCAGGTCAGTTGTATGCAGAGGCTTCAGCAATGGCGCTGGGAAAGGTGTACACGTTTGGTCCTACTTTTCGCGCAGAGAAATCGAAAACACGCCGGCACCTCACGGAGTTCTGGATGGTCGAGCCTGAGGTTGCGTTTAATGATTTGAATGACAACATGGATCTGGCTGAGGAATTTCTGGTGCACATCGTTCAGTCTGTCTTGAAGAATCGCGGTGCCGAGTTGAAAGCCCTTGAACGCAATACAGCGTTTCTTGAAAGAGTACAGAAGCCGTTGCCCCGCATTTCGTACGATGAGGCAGTTGACATCTTGCACAAGAAGGGACTTCCATTTGAATGGGGGAATGACCTTGGTGGCACTGATGAAACCGTCATCTCCGAACAGTTCGACCGACCGGTGATGGTGCACCGCTACCCGTCGGAAATTAAGGCGTTCTACATGAAGCGCGATCCGCAGAATCCCAAGGTGGCTCTCGCAGTCGATGTACTGGCTCCCGAGGGTTATGGCGAAATCATTGGCGGCAGTCAGCGAGAAGATAACCTGGATCTTTTGCTGCAACGCATCAAGGAACACAATTTACCGCAGTCTGCGTTTGAGTGGTACCTTGATCTACGCCGGTATGGCAC
>CAYJNF010000193.1:3605-7303 GCA_964370915.1 uncultured Chitinophagales bacterium | reverse complement strand
TCTTCGCATTTCTGGCGATTGGTTCGATCACACCTGGGGGATAAGTTCACTGCACAATGCGGCAGTTTAAAAAATAAGGGCGACCCGTTCGTACGAGGTCGCCCTTATGATTCGCTACCCGCTTTGCATTGCTCTTATTCGTAGGCCAGGGTGTCTCTCACCGTCAACTTCGAAGCCCGTCGCGCAGGCCAGGCGCTGGCGATGGCCGCCAGGACAAGGGTGAAAACCAGCCAGGCGAGGATGCCGCTCACACCGTAGACGGGCGGCATGGGAGAGGTCAACAGCGCCATGCCGACTCCGAAGCACAGCACGTTCGTGATGGGCAGAGAGAGCAAAATGCTGATGGCCCAACTGATCAGGCCGACGACCATGCCTTCCACGATCACGATGCTTTGAATGTCGCCGTTCGAGGCGCCGATGGCCCGCATCACGCCGATTTCGCGTGTGCGTTCGAGCACGTTGATGCTCATGGTGCCCATCAGGCCCAGCCCGCCGACGATGGCGATCATGCTCGCCATGACCAGCATGAAGTAGACCAGGATGTCGGTCTGCGCCTTCTGGTCGCGTATGAAATCCGCGCCAAGCTGGGCGCTCCCGTACTGGATGCCATTCGCCTCGTACAGTTTCTGGATCTGGTCGCTGACCGCTTTTTGCGAGGCAGAGTCGTGCTGCGCGGTTAACACCCGCAGGGAATACACCTGTCCAGGCGCGCCGATCAGTTTACTCAGATACTCGTAATTGACGTACAGCAGCGGCGGAGTGACGTTTCCAGTAATAGTGTAGACGCCCACGATATGCCACTGCGTCTTCCTGCCGTCGATCTCGATGGTCAACCAGTCGCCAACCTTCAGGTCGGGGTAAACATTCAGGATGTGGTTGCCAATCACGATGGCGTTCTCGTCGCCTGTTTCCAGCCAGCGGCCCGCCACGATGACGGGATCGATCAGGGTCGAGGTCGAAGGCGGAGCCACGAACGAGATTTGCGTGCCCGCTGTATTTTCATCCTTGATGAGCGTGCCAGGATACTCCGTCCAGCCTTCCACGCTCGAAACGCCTGGGACACTTTCCGCGATGGAGGCCACCTCCTCGAAGCGATAGTAACGCCCAAAGGAAATATTGACATCCGCCAGGAAATAGCCCTGAATGTCCTTGATGGTTTGGTCGAAGGATTCCCACAGGTTGTAGACGCCGATGAAGATCGCGCCCGCCAGCACCAGGGTGAACAGTGTCAGGCCGAGGCGCAGTTTGCGGCGAAAGGCATTTCGCAGGGACAGGCGCATCGGGCGGGGAATCCACAACGCGCCCTTGCTGACACTTTTATCCTTCGGCCTGGCGTTGCCGCCGATGCCGTAGTCGCTGAGCGCTTCGCGCACCGTGATGCGCACGCTGTTGGTCAGCGGCCAGATGGCGGCCAGCAGCGGCACCAACAACGCTACGATGGCCTGCTGGAGGATGGTCTGCGGATAGGATTTATAAGTCGCGGGCAGGAAGTTCAGGTACGAGGCCATGCCGCCGCCCAGGGTTTGCGCCGCGGCGTCGGCCAGCGGGATGGCAAGCAGCAGCGCGCCCAGGCCGAAGCCCAGGATCAGCACCACGTACATGCTGAAAATTTGCCCGTTGCCGCCGCCGATGGCTTTCATGATGCCGATCTGGCGGGTCTGCTGGGTCATCAGCGCCGTGACGGTGTTGACGATCAGGAAGCCGCTCAGCAGCACGGTCATGTAGCCGAGCGCGCCCAGCACGTAGAAGATGCCCTGCGTGATGCTCCAGGCGAAGTGATGACCTGGCTGGTACACGTACACGTAGTAGACGGTTGCGCCTGCGCGTTCGAGGCGGTCAGCCACAGCCTGGGCCACCTCGGTGACGTGGGCTGCGTCGGTCTGCTTTTCCATCACGCTGACGGACAGTCCGCTGTAGTCGGTCGAGCCGCCCAGCCACTCCATCGTTTTGGGGGTGACGTAGGCGTTCAGCATTTGCGTGAAGCTGAAGGGGAAGCCCGTCACCGCGTGGACGTAACCTGCCAGGGTCAGCTCGCGCTGCTTGCCGTCGGCCAGTTCGACCAGCACCGTATCGCCGACCTTGTAGCCTGCGGCCAGTGCCGAGGCATCCACCAGGATTTCCCTCTCCCCCAGCGGCGGTAGCGAGATCTCGCCCTGCGCGGGCTTGAGCTGGTTGAGCGTCAGGTCGTTGGGATTTTCCACCGCCGTGAACAGGATCGAAAGCTCCTGGCCATCGGTGCGCACCAGTTTCGCGCTGGTGGTAGCTTCGCCTTCGACCGCATCCACGCCAGGCACTTCGCGCGCCAGCTTGACCATGTCATCGTTCAGCGGGTAGGCGTAGACGGTGGCCTCGGATGGTTTGGCGGATTGATAATCGCCTTCCATACTTTCGGTCATATACAGATTCACGCTGCTGTTGAACCCGACCGCAAAGGTGCCCACCATAATGGTCATGATGGTCAGAATGGTGCGGGATTTGTTGCCCCAAAAATCCGCCCAGATTTTCTTCCAGCGGCTGCTCATGGCGTTCCCCGCTTCTGGACATTTTCCGCTTCATGCTTATCGGCCATCTGCTTCAACGCCTCGCGCGTGGCCTCAGACTGGTTCAGTAGTTCGGTAAGCTGGTCATAGCTGAGGGCCAGCACCTCGACGGAATTGTGCTCCGAGGCACGGACGGAGGCGCGCCGTTTGCGGTCGTGGAAGTAGGCCATCTCGCCGAAAAATTTGCCTGGGCCAAGCTGCAAGGCGATCACGTCCGACTGGCCCGGGCGCGGCAGAACAACATCCACGGTGCCTTTAGCGACGATGTAGAACGTGTCCGCGTTGGAGCCGTCGGTGAAGATCATCGAGCCTGCCTCGAAGGTTTGTTCCTTTGCGTTGCGGGTGGCCCACAGCATCTGATCCTGGGTCAAGGTCGGCATGGCCTGGGCCACGTATTCGTTGACGATCTCGCCGTCCGCGATGAGCGCGGTGCGGTGCGTGCGTTTTGCCAGCGCGCTGTCGTGCGTGACGATGATGATGGTCTTGCCTTTGGACACGAGATCATTGAACAGGGCGAAGACCGATTCGGCGGTCTTGGAGTCCAAGTTGCCTGTCGGCTCGTCTGCGATTACCACGGGCGGATCATTGGCCAGCGCGCGGGCAATGGCGATGCGCTGCTGCTGTCCGCCTGAGAGCGCGGTCGGGAGCTTGTAGGCGTGGTCGGCCAGTTCCACCAGTTCGAGCAATTCGAGGGCGCGCTTCTCGCGCTGGCGCATGGGATAGGTGCGGCAGAAATCCATCGGCAGCATGATGTTCTCGATAACCGAGATGGTTGGCAGGAGCTGGAAGAACTGGAAGACGATGCCCAGGTTTTTTCCGCGCCAGCGTGCCATGCGGTTCTCGCCCATCGTGTGGACGGCCGTCCCGTTGACAAAGACCTCGCCCGTGGAAGGGCGGTCGATGCCCGTGATCATGTTCAATAGGGTGCTTTTTCCGCTGCCCGATTTACCGATAATGCTGACAAACTCGCCTGCATTGATTTGCAGGTCGATGCTGTTCAGGGCATGATAATCGCCAATGGCGGTTTTGTAATATTTATGCACATCATGCAGGTCAATCATGGCATGATTGCCATTGTCGTTTTGGGGTTTGTTAAAAAGGGACATAAGGGCCTCGATTCATATGTCGTTGCGAGGAGCGTAGCGACGAAGCAACCTC
>CAYJNF010000193.1:0-3592 GCA_964370915.1 uncultured Chitinophagales bacterium | reverse complement strand
GTTGATGGAAATTTTCGATATTACCAGGAGTTTGCTTCGGGCGGTGTTCGACGCTTCGCGTCTCAACCGCCCTCGCAACGACATGCGGTTACTTTTCGAACTTCACAGCGGCGGTCATGCCCCAGCGCATGGCGGGATTCTTGTCGGTAAGCAGGACGGTGACCGTGTACACCACGTCGCCCTGGTTCTCGGAGAAAGTCTGGCTGATGGACAGCACATTGCCCTTCAACTGCATGTCGGGCAGGGCATCCAGTGTGACCGTCACGGGCAGACCCTCGCTGAGTTCCACCACGTCGATCTCGGTCAGGTCGGTGGTCTTGACCACCCACTGGGTCATATCCGCGATGGTGACAACGGGCTGCCCTGCCGAGGCGAATTCGCCGACCTTCAACTTGAGGGTGGTAATCACGCCAGGGAACGGCGCGCGGACCTCGGCATTGGCCAGGGCGGCGCGGACGCCCGCCGTGTCCTCGCTGAAGTTCGGGTTGTTCAGGATGTCGTAATCCTTCTGGGCCTGCGCGAGCTTGGACTGGGCATTGTCCACGGAGGTCTGGAGTTCCATCCACTGGATGGCTTTGCGATACTTCGCCCAGGCGTCATCGAGTTTGCGGCGCTGTTCGCGTCCGTTGTTGGCTGACTGGTATTTGTAAGGCTCATAGGCGGCGCGGGCTTCGTTCAATTTGTTCAACGTGGATTCCACCGCCTGGGACGGTGTCAACTCCTTGAATTCGTTCGGGACGTCGAAGTTATCCAGTTTGTACTGCGCATCGCGGACGGCCTGGTAGGCGGCGGTCAACTGTGTGGATGCATCCGCCTGGGCCGATTCGAGGGTCTTGGCCTCGGGGCTTTCCAGCCGCGCGATGACCTGTCCCGCCTCGACGGTGTCGCCCTCGGCGACCAGCACTTCGCTGACCAGTCCGCTGGCGTTCAGCGCAAGCTCGGTATAGCGGACAGGTTCAAGCCGTCCCTCGCTGATAATGGTCGGGTCGGCCAGCACGGTCGGGATGGGGGTCGCCTCGGGAGTCGGAGTGGCGGCGCCGCAGCCAGCCAGGATCAGGCTGGTGAGAAGGGCAATAATGATAAGTTTCGTCTTCATGTACATTCTCCTGATTTGCAATACTTTACAACCAATAGTCCATACGCAGCTTTTCGAAAAGAGTTGCTGATTCAGCTGCCCATCAAAGTTCAAATATGTCTTTTGTGGGAGCGCCAAATAACGATACAATAGGGCGTCTCCCACAAGAGCCGTATTTTTATGGAAATCATCCCCGCCTCATTCCGTGACCTGAACCCCCTGCGCAAGCTGGAACATGCCTGCTTCGACAAGGATGCCTGGTCCTTCCTCGACCTGCTGGCTGTGCTGACCTTCCCCGAAGTTGTGCGCCTGAAAGCCGTGGAGGACAACCAAATGGTGGGATTCGTCGCGGGCGACCCGCGTCCATCCGAAGGCCTGGCCTGGATCGCCACCATTGGCGTGGACCCGCACTATCAGCGCCGCGGCATCGGACGGGCCTTGCTGCGGGCCGCCGAGGCGCAGATCAAATTGCCGCGCGTCCGCCTGACGGTGCGCCTGTCCAACCAGGGCGCGATCACCTTATACGAGCAGGAAGGCTATCACTCGATTGACATCTGGAAAGGCTACTACAATGACGGGGAGGATGGCCTGGTGATGGAGAAAGTGCGCTGAAACAAACTCGGCGTCACGGCAAATTTCCAAAAGCTGATAAATTAACCTCGAACGGAGGGAACACCACCCCGTTCTCAGTGACGATGCCCGTGATCAAACGATGCGGGGTAACGTCGAAGGCGGGATTACGCGCCCTGGCGTGTTTCGGCGCGACAGGTTCACCGTTGAACTGAAGCCCCAGCACTTCGTCAGGGTTGCGCTCCTCGATGGGGATGAGATCGCCATGCTTGAGGGACAGATCGATCGTCGAAGTGGGTACCACCGCGTAGACAGGCACATGATTATCGTGCGCAGCCAGCGCCAGCATGTATGTGCCGATCTTGTTGGCCACGTCGCCGTTGGCGGCTACGCGGTCTGCGCCGAAGAGGACTTTCTGGGCCTTGCCCGCTTTCAAAAAATATCCCGACATGTTATCACTGATGATCTCATAGGAAATGCCGTACTGCTCCAACTCCCAGGCGGTCAGGCGCGCGCCCTGCAGGCGTGGACGGGTCTCGTCCACGAGCACGTGAATACGCTTGCCCTGCTCATGCGCGGTGTGGATCACACCGAGAGCGGTGCCCCAATCCACGGTGGCGAGCGCGCCCGTGTTGCAGTGATGGATGATGGTATCTCCGTCCGCGATCAGGGCGGCGCCATGCTCAGCCATACGATGATTGATTTCCACATCCTCATCGGCGATCTTTTGCGCTTCATTCAAAACTGCCTGGCGCATCTCATCCGCGCTGCCTGTTGCAGAATGCGCGACACTCATGACACGCGCCAAAGCCCAGGCCAAATTCACCGCCGTCGGGCGCGCGGACTTCAACAGAGTGGAAGCAGCCTGTAGATCGGCAAGCAGGCCCGGGGTCGAGGCGCTTTTGGATTCATATCCAGCCAGGGCCAGACCAAAAGCGGCAGCGGCTCCGATGGCAGGCGCGCCGCGCACGGTCATATCCTGGATGGCAAGCGCGACGGCATGATGATCGCGCAGGGATACGATTTCGAATCGACCTGGCAGAATGCGCTGGTCGATCATTCTTAAGTGCTGGTCTTCCCAAAAGACGGTTCGCATAAATCCTCGCTTTCAAGTTTAATTTTACTGCGTTCTGTAATTGATTCCCAAAAAAACCTTAACATCGAGGGATTTGTGTGCAATAATACGACCCGTTCGCTATCCCCAGAAGTAAGACAGGAGGACGAATGTCCAAGAAGTACCGAACACTCGCTCTGCTGACCATCGCATCGATCCTGACCCTTAGCCTGCTCGGCTGTCAAACGGCCCCATCCACGCCCGCAGCAAATTCCCCCGCCATCACCGAAGACAAAGCCATCACCATCGTCATCAGCGAGGACCCGCCGTCGTTCAACCCGATGGTGTCCGACTCAGGTTTCGATGCGCTCGTCATGGAATTGGTCCTGCTCGGCATGACCGATGTGGACCCTGATGGGAACGTGTTCCCCGAACTCGCCGCAGAGTTGCCAACCCTTGACAACGGCGGCGTGAGCGTGGACGAAGAGGCGGGCAGTATGTCCGTGACGTGGAAGATGCGCCAGGACGTGCAATGGCAGGATGGAAAACCCGTCACCGCCGATGATATGCTCTTCACCTGGAGCGCCATCCACGACCCCCAAACAGGTTCCTGGATTCCAGGTATTGATTCGATTGAATCCGTCGAGAAGGTGGACCAATACACTTTCGTTGTCAACTATTCCGCCATCTACCCTGGCTACCTGACCCAGTTCGGCGGCGAGCAGATCGCCGTCTGGCCTGCGCATTATTGCGATGCCGCACAGGGCTTCGTGGCCTGGGACTGTGGCCGCCAGCCGCTCAGTGACGGCCCCTTCGTCTTAAAGGATTGGGTCGAAGGCGATCACATGACCTTCCTCAAGAATGAGAACTACTTTGAGGAAGGCAAGCCTTCC
>CAYJNF010000192.1:0-7320 GCA_964370915.1 uncultured Chitinophagales bacterium | reverse complement strand
GCTGTTGACCGTCGTCGAGGACAAGCGTTTCAAGAAGGTGTTCGGTGGAATCATGGGAGAGAATCTGCAGAAAGCGCCCCTCGGCTACCCCAAGGATCATCCGATGATCGAACATCTCAAACACAAGCAATGGTTCGTTGGTAAGGAGTGGGATGATGAGTCGATCTGCTATTCGAAAAAATTTGCAAGGACCACAGCCGATCTGCTCATCGAAACAATGCCGCTTGTCCGATGGCTGATGGCTATCGTCGCTCGTTGACCGTTGATTGTTGATTGTTGATCGTCCTCTATGGAATTCGTCGTTGTTTCTTTTGTTGCACTGATTACTTCAGGTCTGACTCTTTTCTCTGGATTCGGGCTGGGCACACTGCTGTTGCCTGCGTTCCTGATTTTCTTTCCTGCTGAAGTGGCTGTTGCGATGACAGCGATTGTGCACTTTCTGAATAACTTGTTCAAGCTTGTGTTGCTTGGCAAGCACGCAAACATGAACGTTGTGTTCCGATTCGGAATTCCCGCGGTCATCGCTGCGTTCGCGGGAGCGGGTCTACTATTCCTCATTTCTGATATCCAGCCGCTGGCGGTCTACTCATTCGGGGGAAGAAGTTTTTCGATAACGACGATCAAGCTATTGATGGGAGTGATGATTGCCGGTTTTGCGACTCTCGAAATTCTTCCGGCGATGAAGACTCTTGAATTCGACAAAAAGTATTTACCGCTTGGTGGTGTGCTCAGTGGTTTCTTCGGCGGCTTGTCCGGACATCAAGGCGCGCTTCGCAGCGCGTTTCTGATTCGTGCCGGACTGACGAAAGAGAGCTTTCTCGCAACGGGAGTTGTTATTGCGTGTGCCATTGACACGATGCGTCTTGGCGTGTACGCTCAACACCTTGCCGTGAGCGGTATTCGTGAGAATGCGATGTTGCTTGTCGTTGCGACTCTTAGCGCGTTTGTCGGTGCGTTCGCCGGAAACAGGCTGTTGAAGAAGGCCACCATGAAATCCGTTCAGACAATCGTTGCTGTTCTGCTCTTCGCTATTGCCATTCTCCTCGCGAGTGGGTTGATCTAGTCTCCACAAACATTTTCCTTCTGCTGTAACATTCATTCTGTCGATTCGTATCGCTGTGTAGCTTCCAAGTGGTTCTGGTCTCGTTCTACCGTGTGAGGAGAAGAATCCATTCACATGAAGGAGGTACGTATGAACCGCATCCCGCGTGTCGTTACAGCTCTTGCAGTCATCGCTGCGCTGCTTTCAATCGGCGCAACAGCGATTGCCAAAGACAGAGTGAACCAACCTTTGATACTCCACGGAACTCCCGTGTCCGTGATCGAGCAAAACCTTGCAATCGGGATCAAGCACAGTTCTCAAGGTGTCCACGTCAGCGCCATGCAAACTGTTCGCGACCTGAAGGCTCTTTTCCCCCAGCATAGCTTTGGATCTCTTGTTATTCCCCTGATGGCAATTCTCAAGGACAAGAATGCGCCGTCACCAAGTCGTATTCTCGCGGCACTCACGCTTCATGAGCTGCGTACTGCCAGGGGAGATTTTGCGATCAGCCAAACGGCGCTGTTCACTGATGATGCACGACTTGCAAACGCCTGCGCGTGGCTCGCTGTCGAACGCAACAAGGAGAAAATGTAATACCGCAGGTTCAAAGTGTCCGCCTCAGGAAAGAGTATTCGGCCCGACGGTAGTTGGGCCTTTTTTGTTTTTTTCGATGTGTTGGCAATGAATGCAAACTCTCACTACATTTTATTGTCAGCAAGGAGAAAGGAACGTCATGTTTACGCTTGAGTGTCTTTCATACAAAGACAACGAGGCGATACCAACCAAATACGCCCATGTGTCGGTTGTTGGGGGACGAAACGTCTCACCTGGTTTTCACTGGAGCGATCCCCCGATCTTTACCAAGTCCTTCGTGTTCACGATCGTCGATCCGCATCCTGTCGCGAACAATTGGGTCCACTGGATCGTGATCAACATTCCGTTCAACGTAAGAAAGCTCGTCGAGGGTGCTTCGCGAAGCAAGAGTCTTCCGCCCGGATCAAAGGAGATCATCAACAGCTTTAACGAGTTGGGATATGGCGGACCCGCGCCACCGCGTGGCTCCGGATCGCATCCTTATGTTGCGACCCTGTACGCGTTGAATGTTGAATCGATCAAAATCGGAGTCAGCACATCGTTGAAGCAACTTCTGAATGCGATCGAAGGCAAAGTAATTGCCGAGGCGAGCACGACGGGGACCTACGAGAGGAAGTAGGAGGGTGAATGGACGCGGGTATCGCTTACCCGAAAACTCTCAGTCATTTCGCAGCAAACGCAGCACGTAGCGGGCAATTGCGGGCGATGAGGTGAGACCGGGAGATTCAATGCCGATCAGGTTGATCAGCCCGTTCAGTCCTCTATCAGTCTCATGACGGATGATATAATCTTTCACAGGCTCACCTGGTGCCTGTAGTTTTGCGCGGATGCCGCTCATCTCCGGAGAAATATCATCATCGTTGATCAGAGGGAGAATGCGTCGGATCGATTCGGCAAATGCATGACGCTTCGAGTCGCTTACCGCATAGTTGTACGATCGCTCCGACAAATACTCCACGTCGGGACCGAATTTCAACCTTCCTGTCAGATCAACGAGCGCATGAACCCCCAGCGACTCTTTCGGCGGAATCGGATACACGAGTCGGGTGATGAGCTTGCTTTTCGCGTTCGTGACAGCAAAATAATTTCCCTTGCAGTGATGCAGCCGGTAGCCGGCGGCATCGACATCAATTCCGACAAGTGCGGCTATGGTATCGCTTTCGAGTCCTGCTGCGTTCACAACGATTTCGGAAGTGAACGATGAACGTTTTCCCCCTTCGTCAATCGTGATTTCAAACTCTCCATTCTTTTTCTCGAGTCCAACAACAGTACAATGAGTTTGAATTTCCGCGCCGTTGCTTTTGGCGGTGTGGTAGAAATAATCCATCAAGCCATGCGCACTGATAATGCCGGTAGACGGGGAGAGCATTCCACCGTAGGAAGCGATGTGAGGTTCAAGTGCATGCACCTGATCGGCAGTCATCATTTCCAACTCAACCCCGTTGCCGATTCCATGCTTGTAGAGTTTCTCCAGCTGCGGCAACTCATCGGGCTGAGTCGCCGTGATGATCTTGGTAATGCGTTTGTATGGAATGTCATGCTTCTCACACAACTCGTACAACAGCTGTCTTCCTTCGATGCAGAGCGTTGCTTTCAGCGAGCCATGGGGATAGTACAAACCTGCATGAATCACTTCGCTGTTGCGGCTTGATGTCTCTGTTCCGTATTTGGGCCGACGCTCAAGGAGGAACAGGGGCGAATAGGTTTTCGATAGCTCGGCGGCCACTGCCAGCCCGACCACTCCGCCACCAATCACTGTTACAGCGATATCAGGCATAGTACGTCAATGAAGTAAGGTAGGTTTTTCGACGACGAACCATGAGTCGTTTCGTTCAATATGACTTTGTTTGAAAAATGTGTACGACGTTTCCATTCGCGAATTGATGAGCACCTTCGCTCCCGCTGAGTATTCATACAAGGGGACGTCGTACACGGAGTCGCTGACGACAACGACGGGTGCGGAAGAGGTGTACTGTCGCAGCGCATCGACTTTGCCCTGCAGCACGGGAATAGGCGTCGCTACCCTCGTGCCAAACGCGTTGCTTGACGGGACAAGTTCAATCCCAATAATTCGATTGCGTGGCACGCCAAGCGGCTCAAACACGGGTCGTATGCTCCATGTGTTGCTCCCCGAAATTGCCCAGATATCAAACCCGAGCCGCTGAAGTTCTTTCAGAATATCAACAGACTCCTGAATGTAGCGAATCCCTTTTGGGATGGTGTGTCGTCCCACTTTCCCTACCGTAACCGGCGACGAGAGCTCATCGGTGAGTGTCCGGGCTGCGATCCGTTCCACTTCATCCGCTGTAAACTTTGAGAACAACTTCACAATGTCACTGCACGCCTTTTCGGTTTTTCCCTCCATCAACTGGTCGAAGTACCATTCCAGCATCATTTCCGAAAATGATACGAACCTGCGGTCATGCATACGCTTGTCATGCGGAAGGGAAGCGAGCGCCGAATACAGATTGTCGAGTTCATCGCGTTTCGGATGATCGGGCCAGACGTTCGCGGGACTAATGCGGAGCAGGAAATGTTCGACTTGATAATAGAACATCGCCTCACCGATATCGCCTTTGATGATCGTGCCATCACAATCAAATACAGCAACAGGAGCTTTGGTCGAAGCTGAATGTTCATACCGCTGTAGATACGCTGCAAGAGAGGGGCAAAACGTTAGAGACATATCATAAGAATGTGGGTAGCTGATTGGTGGTCAAGATACGAAGAGACTGGCAGAGGAGCAACTACTGCCCCGCGGCCAGTGGCCGCGGAATAATGTACTTGACACAATCATAAATCTTTGTTAGACTCCACGCGGTCAAGTTGAGGTCGTGGTTGTACATTGTTACTGGTAGCAGGAAGCGCTGAACGTTGAATTCCAAAACCAACTCTCTTTTTCATCACCATCAATCAGGAGGAGGCATGTCTCAACACAACACCACGTCCGGCAAAGCATCGTACATTCGAATGAGTGCATTCGTTACGCTGCTTGCTCTTGCCGGCTGTCAGAAGTCAGATCAAACAGTGCAGCCAGTGGAGAGCGAACAACAGGGAACAGAATCGCTGGGAAAAGCGGCAGCACAAGCGCAGCGGCCGGAATATGTCGAAGGTGAGCTTCTTGTGAAGTTTGCGAGTAAGATGTCGGCCGCGCGGCGAGCCAATGCGCTTGCTGCGGTGAAGGGAAGTCTGGGTGAAACAGTGCTGACCGAAGCGATGAAGGCCTCCGGCGAGAACGAAGGCTTTGTCATCGTGCGCACGCCTCTCGCAGTCACGGATGCGCTGGCGGAATTGAAGAAGTCCGCCGACATCGAGTACGCCGAACCGAATTACTACTATTACCATGACGCCGTTTCGAACGACACGTACTACACAAACGGTTCACTCTGGGGAATGTACGGCGACGCAACAACGCCTGCAAACCAGTATGGCAGTCAAGCGGGCGAAGCATGGGGCAATGGGAACACCGGCTCGAGCACCGTGTATGTCGGCGTGATCGATGAGGGGGTAATGCATACACACACCGATCTTTCGGGACAGATCTGGACAAATCCATTTGACGCGGTCGATGGCGTTGACAACGACGGCAACGGCTACAAGGACGATACACACGGATGGGATTTTGCAGGTAACAACAACAGCACATTTGACGGAACCCAGGATGACCATGGCACTCACGTTGCGGGAACGATTGGTGCAAAAGGCGGCAACGGAGTGGGCGTTGTTGGTGTTTGCTGGAATGTGAGGATCATTGTCGCCAAGTTTCTTGGGGCCGCCGGCGGGACAACGGCGAACGCAGTGAAAGCAGTTGACTACATTACCAACCTGAAAACACGTCACAGCCTGAACATTGTTGCAACGAACAACTCATGGGGTGGCGGTGGTTTTTCTCAAAGTCTGCAAGATGCAATCGGACGAGCAAACACAGCGGGAATTCTGTTTGTAGCGGCGGCAGGTAACGGAGGCAGCGACGGCGTGGGCGACAACAACGATGCAACAGCAAATTATCCATCCAACTATCCAAACGCAAATATTATTGCCGTGGCTTCTATTACTTCGAGCGGCGCGAAATCAAGCTTCTCGAACTACGGCTTGACAACAGTTGACATCGGTGCGCCAGGTTCAGGTATTCGGTCAACGCTGCCTCGCAGTGGTAACCGGTCGACGTACGGATCGTACAGCGGGACCTCGATGGCGACACCGCATGTTACAGGAGCCGCCGCACTGTATGCCGCTTCGCATCCCGGCGCCTCGGCCGCAACAATCAAGAGTGCAATTCTGTCGAGCGCTGTTCCGACTGCGTCGCTGTCGGGCAAATGCGTTTCAGGCGGTCGGCTCAATGCGAGTGGATTCTGAATTCTTCGCGACAATTGTTCCTTGTTAGAAGCCTCGGTCATGCCGGGGCTTTTTCTTGGTGCCCGCCTCATTTGAGCAACAAGGAGTCAAGCGGGCAAAAAATCTCGCGCAAAGGCGCGAAGCCGCAAAGAATTGAGAAAAAGTTTGAACGTATCGCTGTTGATCTCAGAAAGCTTCACCAATTGAGTGAATTCTTTCACCTTGACTATTTCTAAAAAGGCCTGGCGTCTTGGTCCCGACTTCGTTGGGATGAGGTTAAATCGGAATTCTGGTAATCGACATTGCTTGAGTTTCTCGCAAAACATTTCTACGTTCGTATGTGCACTTCCTGACCTCACCCAAAAATATTCTTCCCCTTTTCTTCTTGTCGATCGTAGCTTGTCGGCTTGCTGCGCAGCAGTCCGACATCAGGTTTGATCACATCTCGTTGGAACAGGGACTTTCACAGTCTACAGTGAATGCGATTGTGCAGGATTCGCTCGGCTTTCTCTGGTTTGCCACGCAGGATGGCTTGAATAGATACGACGGATACTCGATCACCGTTCTAAAACACAATCCCTCCGATACAAACACAATTTCCGACAACAGCATCTGGTGCCTACTCAGTGACAGGCGCGGCGATCTCTGGATTGGCACGGCACGGGGCGGAGTTGACCGCTATCTATTGAGAGAGAACAGACTCATCCACTATGTTCACCGCGAGAATGACCCGACCTCGATAAGCGAGAATGATGTTATTTCTCTTTTTGAAGATTCCAATGGCGATGTGTGGCTTGGTACTCTCAACAACGGGCTCAATCGCTTCAATCACGCGACGCAAACCTTCGACCACTTCACGTTTCAGGATGGAACACATAGCGGACTTGCAAACAACACGGTCTGGGCGATCTGCGAGGATAGGCAGAAAAATCTTTGGGTAGGGACCTGGCGCGGCCTCAGCAGATTGAAGCTTCGGGGCACAACTCTGTCGGGGGATCACGAGCGCTTCGAAACCTTCCGTCACAGTTCAAATGATCGGGCGAGTCTGAGTGGTGACAACATTCGATCTCTCTGTGTTGACCGAAGAGGAACTCTGTGGGTGGGTGCCTGGGGGTCTGGGCTGAATCGGTATGACGCTGCGACAAATCGATTCACGCGTTTTGTGCACAACGCAAAAGATCCGTGGTCCATTTCCAGCAATCTCATCCTGTCATTGATCGAGGACTCGAAAGGAAATCTCTGGATTGGCACCGAAGATGGAGGGATGAATGTGTTGAATCGGGCTGGCAATGGATTTACACGATTCAAGAGTGATCCGGCAAAGAAGGATTATCTGAACAGTGATATTG
>CAYJNF010000191.1:0-7327 GCA_964370915.1 uncultured Chitinophagales bacterium | reverse complement strand
TTTTCTCAAAGATCACTCCTCACAGTGGGATAAGCTGATAGTTTCCGAAATCAAGTTACTCAAATTCCGGCTATGAACCTAGAACTATCCAGCGGCCCAAATTCACAGAATTCCTCCTATGGATCATCCACTCTCCGCGTCTTGAGATTCCACAACATTATCGCGGAAAAGCAGCCTGCTGCAAACGTCGAGGTCCAGAGTATCGTTGCGCCAAAGTAGTCGAGAACGGCCGTACCGAAGAGCGCGCTGAGCGCGAATCCCAGGCTGAACGTCATCTGAAACATTCCCATATACTCACCGCGGCGTTCCCGTGGAGCCATTTCCGAAACATACGTTGCCGACGAAGGGAGAAAGATCATCTCACCGAACGTCCAGATGACAACCGTGAGAGCAACACTCAGGAAATCACTAGCAAACACCATCGCACCGAATCCTGCACCAACCAGCAAAGCACCGACAGTCAACATTTCGCGATGTGGACGATGCGCCGTCGCGAGGTTCAACGGCACCTCCAACAGTATTATCAACACCGTATTGATCGTGAACATCAACCCGAAAGAGGATTCCGGCAAATGCAAATCACGAACAAAGAAGAGCGGAACCGTTGCCTCGTGCTGAAAGAAGATAATCAGTACCGGAAGGCTTGCGAGAAGAAAATATATGAACCGCCAATTCTTGTACCCGCTGACCGCGCCTGCAGTGTTTTCCGATGACGACGTGGTTGCATGGTGAGAATTGACGAATGGTTTCCAGGAGGGAAGGAACAACAGTGTGGAAGCGAGAATCGCCGTTATCCCATCAACCCAGAAGAGCAGATGATAGGAAAGGATGAACAGAAAGCCGCCAAGTGCAGGTCCGATGCTCATGCCAAGGTTGATGGCAAGCCGATTGAGAGCGAACGCTGCCTTGCGCTGCTCAACGGGAGTAATGTCGGTAATGAATGCGAGCGCCGACGGACGAAATGCCTCGCTGATGGTTGACCACACGACGACTGCAATGACAATGAGAACATATTGCGTCGCAAGGGGGAGCAACAGAAGAATGACTCCGCTAAGCAAAAGGGAGTACTTCATGACGCGTAACGGGCGAACACGGTCGCTTAACTTTCCTGCGAACGGCGCCGTTACAAGTGCGGCCAGTCCGTAAAACGTGAGTACAAGCCCGGCTTCCTTTGTCCCGTAGCCCAGCGTTCGTGTAAGATAGAGAACAAGGAAGGGCAGCACCATCATGCCCGAGCGGTTGATAAACACCGACAAGGCAAGGAGCCACATCTCTTTTGGCAGGTTGCGAAGTCCGCCCCAGGGATTCATTGAATTGCGTTCGTGCTGTGAACAATAAGCGATACAATAAAATGAATCTCATGAGAAAACCAAAGCTTGTCATCCTCGCAAAAAAAATATCGGTCTTGACCAACGAAGCCGAATCCTCTGCAGGCTTCAAAAACAGAGTTGAATCGCAAGTGGAAAGCTGAGACAGCTCTGCTCCATCAAATCTCAGAAGTGTATACGCCTCGCGGAAAAGTACTCTGATTTTGGTCAGGAAGGTTTATCAAGGGTCTGGCGAACCTTGCCGAGAAGTTCTTTGGGACGGAAGGGTTTGTTGATGAAATCGATTACCCCTGCTGTTCGTAGCTGCACCTTCAGGTCGGATTCGATGTGCCCGCTTGCAACAATGATCCTGGTGGATTCGTCGATCTCTTTCAGTGCTTTGATGAGCGCTTCGCCTCCGAGTTTTGGCAACCCGAGGTCGGTAATCACAAGATCGATACGTTCGTGGTCCTTCGAGTACTTGCCAACTGCATCAATGCCATCATCTGCAGTGATGACAGAGTATCCCTGCGCCTGGAGAATATCCATGATAGGCTCTCGAAGCATTTCCTCATCCTCGACCAGAAGAATGGTTTCCGTTCCGCCAAAGGCTTTGGCGTCAGCCCTCGGTTCTCTTTCCATGACCTCCAGGCGCTGTTGAAGAATCGGAAAGTATAGGAGAAATGATGTTCCCCGTCCAGGCTCACTCACCACATCGATGAAACCGTTATGGCCCTCAACAATGCCGTACACTGTCGCAAGACCGAGGCCCGTTCCTTTCCCGCGTTCCTTGGTCGTGAAAAACGGCTCGAAGATTCTCCTCCGGGTCGCATCATCCATCCCCATGCCGGTATCGGTAACGGTGAGCAACACATACTCCAGTGCACTGGCTTTGGGGAACTGATCGCGCACATCTTCATTGGCGACCAGTTTCGTCGAGATCGAAAGTGTACCTCCCTTCGGCAGCATCGCGTCCCTGGCATTGACGCTGAGATTCAGCAAGACCTGATGAATCTGTGTCACATCGGCGACGACGGACGGAAGCCGCGGCGACAGGTCGGTGGTTACCGTAATGACCTTCGGGATTGTTTCCTCCAGCAGCTTCACGATCTCCTTGACTACCTCATTGATCATTACAGACTCAAGCATCGCATCGGTCTTGCGAGCAAATGTCAGCAGCTGCCGCACCAGGCCGGCGCCACGCTGGGCCGATTTCGAAATCACTTCGACACTCCGCGAAAGCCTCGGCGAGGATTCCTCCATGGCTTCCAGCAACGTTGCATGTCCGACAATGATACCGAGAATATTGTTGAAATCGTGGGCGATGCCACCCGCAAGCGTGCCGAGACTTTCCATTTTCTGTGATTGAATCAGCTGCTGTTCTAACTGCCGTTGACGCGTAACATCGCGTATCAGGCCACGGATCATTGACACATTGCCTTGCGCATCTCGCACGGCCGTGACACTGAGCATGACGTTCAGCCGCTGGCCATCCTTTCGCTTTACGACAGTCTCAAAATCCTCAACAGAGTTTTCCACCGACAATCGTCCGAGGAGTTTTTCCCGATCACTTTCGTCGACGTACACGTCCTTGGGAACGTTGAGACCCAGCACTTCCTCCTTTGAATCGTAGCCAAAGATTCTCAACGTGGCCGAATTGACATCGATGAGTTGTCCCTCGATTGTACTGATGAACAAGCCATCCTTTGATTCTTCAAATAGTGATCGATATCTCTCTTCCGACCGGACAAGAGCTTCCTCTGCCTGCTTGCGCACCGTGATATCTTCCGCAACGCCGGCGATGCGCGTGACGGCTCCGGTTTGATCCCTGACAGGAAAAGCCATGTCATGAATCCACCCGATCGTTCCGTCAGGAAGAAGAATGCGGTACTCTTCATTGTACTCACCACTCGCCTGTTTGGAGTTCGCGCTCTGTATGACACGATCGCGGTCATCCGGGTGAATTGAATCCGCACAGGAGGCGGGATTCGCCAACAGACTCGCGCAGGAGCGACCCCAGACTTCCTCATAGCCACGACTGATGTACAGCATTTCAGTCTTCCCGGAGTTGGTCAACCAAAACACTTCTTTGATGGTATCCGTGAGTTCGCGGAAGCGTTGTTCACTTTCGCTGATCTCTTGCTCCAACCTCTTGTGTTCGGTAATATCCCTGCCGGCCCCGACGAAGTGAATGATAGTTCCCGTTACGTCAAACACCGGAGAGATAGTGAGCTGCTCGTGGAAGAGTTCGCCATTTCTCTTCTTGTTGATGATCTCCCCACGAAACACATGGCCCGATCGGATGGTGGCCCACAATACTTCGTAAAACTCCTTCCCCTGCTTGCCCGATTTCACGATTGCCGGCGTCTTGCCGATGGCAAACTCCTTCGAGTAGCCTGTGCTCGCCTCAAACGCCGGATTGACATACTCGATCACGCCCATTTTGTCTGTAATGAGAATGCTGTCTGCTGTTTGTTCGATCGCGCTCGACAGTTTCTTCAGCTCTTGCTCTACTTGCTGGCGGCGTGTTATGTCGTGGACGAGAACGACCTTCGCTTTGCGTCCTGAGTATTCAATTTCATGCGTGGTGATCTCAACAGAGATTATTGTGCCGTCTTTCTTTCGGTGCTTCCACTGCCCCCCGACATCAATGCCAATATGACTCTTTGCAATGTCCTCAATCAGCCGGGGTAGTTCTTCAGAAGGTCGCACGTCCTTGATCGTCATCGACAGAAATTCGTCGCGAGTATAACCGTAGTGGTGGATTGCTGCATCATTCACATCGAGGAACGCAAGTGTCTCCGAATCATAAAACCACATCGGATGCGGATTCGCCTGGAAGAGCAGGCGGTAGCGCCGTTCCGAATCGAGCAATGCCTTCTCGGCTTCTTTTCGTTCTGTAATATCACGCGACACAACAACCACCTTCGCAGGCGATCCATCGGACTCGCGTACGAGGCTCACCTGTGATTCGAGATGGCGGAGTTTCCCCTCACGCTGCACGATGCGATACTCCGCCCGTTTGCCGGCTCCCGTCTCCACCACGGTGTAAAAAATGCTCTTGAAATGTTCGCTGTCATCGGAATAAATATCCTGAAACGAATCGGTGCCTTTGAGCCTCTCCGGATCCCAAAAAGAATGTTTGTATGACGGACTACTGTAGAGACGCTTTCCTTGCAGATCAAGTACGGCGATCAAGTCTGCGGCGTTTTCCGTGATGAGACGGAAGAGTTCTTCGCTGGAGCGAAGGTCGTCGGTGGTCTTTTGAAGCTCACTGTTTTTCTCTTCAAGTTTGAGTACCAGCGCATCGCTGTACGCTTTGATCACTTCGATCTCCTTCGGACGCTGTATCACCCTTGGTGCTTTATATAAAGGGTCATGGAGAACAACGTGAAGTGTACGGAGGATTTCCGCCGAGGGAACAGGCTTGGTGAGGATCTTGTCCGCCCCGACATCGATTGCAAGCTTCTCGTCGCCCGGCGAGGTGTACGTGGCGGTCAGAACAATGAGAGGAAGCCGTGAGTGCGCGACGCTCTTCCGGATTTCATAACAGAACCGGAAACCATCCATACGCGGCATGAGAATGTCCGTGATGATTGCGTCGACGATCGTGGCGTCAAGGATTTCAAGCCCCTCTTCACCATCAGATGCCTCAAGCGTTGCATATCCCTCAGCCTGCAGAATGGCGAGAAGCAGTTTGCGGTTGACTGGGTTGTCATCAACAATAAGAATCGTTGCGCGTGCTGAATTCATTTTCCCCCTTCCCGACCTGCATGAAACGCATGGCGGGCTGTATCGAACCTTTATTACTCTAGCTGCCACATATGGGTGTCTACAAGTTTCACAATTGCCCGCGTATCAATGGGTTTCTCGATGTATGCAGCACATCCCGCATCGATCGCCTGTTTCATCGTAAACCTGTCAGTATAAGCCGTCATTCCGATGACGGGAATGTGAGAAGTCTCGGCGTTGAGTTTCAGAAGATGCGTCAGGAGAACGCCATCAATACCCGGAAGGAGGAGATCCATCAGGATGAGTCTCGGCCTGTGGCGCGTAACAGCCTTCAGAGCGTTTTCAGGATCGTGGGCGGTGCTTACATTGAATCCCGCTTCCTCCAACACAACATGCATGAGCTTCACACTGGTCACGTCGTCATCCACAATGAGAATCTTCATACTGCCTTCCTCACATCTTAATGAGATACTTCGCCACCTGAGCACAAAATTGTCGCGTGTCGATGGGCTTTGCAATATACCCAACGCATCCGGCCTCGAAGGCCTTTTGATCGTCTCCCTTCATGGCAAACGCCGTGAGTGCAACAATGGGAATCTCCTTCGTTCTCTCGTCGGCTTTCAGCACGCGCGTCAGCGTGAGGCCGTCTGTCCCCGGCAACTCAATATCCATGAGAATGATGTCAATGGCGCTGTCGCCAAGAACTGTGCGGGCCTGTTCGGCATCGGCAGCCCGCACTACTTCGTAACCTCCCATTTCCAAAAGATCGCACGCAAGCTTGAGATTCGTGGGATTGTCATCCACTACAAGGACGGTGGTTTTCATATCACGCTTCCTCCCCGAACCGCCGCGGAAGCGTTACGGTGAAGGTCGAACCAACACCCGGTACACTTTGCACTTCTATGCATCCTTTGAACAATTCGGCGATTCTCTTTGTAAGAGCGAGACCGAGACCCGTACCCTGGAAGCGCCTGTCGGCTCCGGCATCGATTTGTTGGAATTCCACGAACAACTTCCCGATGTCCTCCTTGCGAATGCCAATGCCGGTGTCAATCACCTGGAGTTGGAGGTTCACCGTGTCCTGGGGCATGGCACGTACACGGATCTTTCCTCCGTCGTTGGTGAACTTCACTGAATTGGAGAGCAGGTTGTAGAGCACTTGCTTCAACTTTTGCTGATCGAGCCGGACGATGTCAATTCCCGGATGCATGTCAATATCGAGTGTGAGATTTTTCTTTTTCACAATCGGCCGCACAACCGACGAGACTTCGCTAATGACCTTGCCGAGCGAAAACTCCTCCAGGAACAGTTCCATTTTTCCCGCTTCCACTTTCGCCAGATCGAGCACGTCGTTGATCAGTTGCAGCAAATGCCTGCCGCTATTGAGCACGTCATTGACATATTCTTTCTGTTTGTCGTTCAGCTTCCCCGGTTTTTCGTCGATGAGGAATTCCGAGAACCCGATGATGCCGTTGAGTGGCGTACGCAGCTCATGCGACATGTTTGCAAGGAATTCACTCTTGAGCCTTGTTGCCTCCTGTATGCGGCGATTCTGTTCCTGAAGTTCAGCGCGCCGAAGTTCCTCCTGAAGTTTTCTCTCCGTAAGATCACGAATGGAACTTGAGACCAGCATTCCTTCTTCGGTATCCAACGGACTCAGGCTGATTTCGACGGGGAATTCAGTTCCGTCCTTCCGGAGTCCGTACAATTCCAATCCCGCTCCCATCCCCCGCACATTTGGATTTGTGAAATACCCCGCGCGATGCTGCGTGTGCCGGGCAAATCGTTTCGGAACAAGAAGCTCCACCTGCTGGCCCATCAGTTCGTGACGCTGATACCCGAACAGTTTTTCCGTTTGGGAGTTTACCAGGACGATTTTTCCGATGTGATCGACAATGACGACCGCATCCGGGGCAGATTCAACCAGCCCGCGGAATTTTGCTTCGGCCTTTTTGCGGTCGGTGATATCGCGGATTGCACTCAGCACCAGCGTGCCTTCATCGGTTTCCAGCGGACTGAGACTGATTTCCACGGGAAACTCCGTGCCGTTCAAACGTCGACCGAACAGCTCAAGCCCCGCCCCCATCGCACGCGTTTTGGGAGCTGCAAAGTACTGACCGCGGTGACCGATATGAGCACCGTGATGGCGCGCAGGCAGCAGCATCTCGATTGCCTGTCCCACCATGTCTTCTCTCCGGTAGCCGAACATCCGCGTTGCCTGATCATTCACCAGGACAATTCGCCCCATCCTGTTGACTATGACGATGGAATCGGGCATTGACTCAAGA
>CAYJNF010000190.1:0-7340 GCA_964370915.1 uncultured Chitinophagales bacterium | reverse complement strand
TCAGGTGGTCGTGAAAAGACTGAAGCAGAAGTTCAATGTGGATGTCGATCTTGTCGAGCCGAAAGTGCCGTACCGCGAAACCATCAAAGCAATTGTGAAGGATGCCGAATACAAGCACAAGAAGCAGAGCGGCGGCCACGGACAGTACGGCCATGTTCATCTCCGGATTGAACCGCTGAAACGAGGTCAGGGGTTTGAGTTCCTCGATGAGATCGTCGGTGGCGTTGTTCCTGGAAAATTTGTTCCTGCAGTTGAAAAGGGCGTTGTCGAGTCCATGAAAGACGGTGTGCTCGCTGGCTACCCAGTTGTCGATGTTCGCGTCGCGTTGCACTACGGCTCCTATCACGATGTCGATTCATCCGAAATGGCGTTCAAGATTGCCGGATCACAGGCGTTCAAGAAAGGCTTCATGGAAGCAAAGCCAATTCTGCTGGAGCCGATCTTCAACATTGAAGTGAAAGTTCCGGAAGACGCGATGGGTGAAGTGATGGGCGATATCTCGGGACGGCGCGGAAAGATTCTCGGCATGGACAGTGCGGGACACTACCAGATCATCCGGGCGCAGGTGCCGCAATCAGAATTACACAAGTACGCAACCGTGCTTCGCTCAAAAACAGGCGGGCGTGGTATCTTCAGCGCTACGATGTCGCATTACGAAGAAGTGCCGCGGGAACAGGTGGAGAAGATCATTGCTGCCTCTGAGAAGAATAAGAACAAAGAGCAAGAAGCCTGACCTGTAGTGTCGATGGTGTGCAAAGGTTGGCGTCAGTCTCCTGATTCCAACCTTTTTCTTTGCCCCAAACTTTCATAAGTTGTCTTGTCCGGCAGGTAATCCGACGTGCCGCAATCATTCCAGGAGAGCAAATGAAACGCATGTGGTCGCCGTGGCGTTCGGCATATATTCAAACATTCAAAGACCCGCAGAAGAAAACCAGAAAGCGGGGAGGGAGCATTTTCACCGCCGCGTTGGCAGAGAACGATGATGACAAGCATTTCATTATCTGGCGTGGCAAGTATTGCTTCCTCATCATGAACCTGTATCCGTACAACAGCGGCCATCTTATGGTTGTGCCGTATAGACAAACCGGCCGCTTTGACGCCTTGACGGACACAGAGTTGAAAGAAATCATGTCGACAATCCGTCGCGCCATCGCAGCGCTCGAGGATGAGATGACTCCGGAAGGATTCAATATCGGAGTCAATCTCGGCCGGGCGGCGGGCGCGGGCGTAAACGGCCATGTTCACTTCCACATTGTGCCCCGCTGGAACGGCGATACGAATTTCATGCCCACCTTGACCGACACAAAGGTGATTTCTGAGGACATGCGCACCACATTACTCAAGCTCAGGCGTGCGTTTGGCAGGACGAAGGCCAGACCTCGTTCCAGAAAGAAGTAACACGACTCATTTGCATTAAACACTCTTCAGGCTCCCACTGTCTAAACAACAGATGACCACACTCGGTGTATGGAACCACTGACCGACCTCGAACTCGTTCAGCAGGTTCGAAACGGAAAACGACAGGCATATACGGAACTCATGCGACGATATCAACAGCGAGTCTACTGGGTTGCCAGACGAATTGTCGGAACTCATGAGGACGCAGACGATGTGGCGCAGGAAGCGTTTGTCAAAGCGTATCTGGCACTTGGCGAGTTTCGCGGCGACTCGAGTTTCTTTACGTGGATCTACCGGATCGCTGTCAATCTATCGTTGAATGCTGTCCGCAAGCAGCAGGTGATGAACTACCTGCGCGAAAGTCCGATCATCTCCTCACTGTTGCCTGCGAAGGAAAACCCGCACACAGAGTTGGAGGTGAAGGAACTGGAATCGAAATTGGATCAGGCCATCAGGGGACTGCCGGAAAAACAGAAGGCGGTTTTTGTGATGCGCTATTTTGAAGATATGAGTTACGAAGAAATCTCTGAAGTACTGAAGACATCGGTCGGCGGATTGAAGGCAAACTATTTTCACGCACTGAAAAAAGTGCAGGAGTTCATGAAAGATGAAAATCCGAAAACACAATCAGCAAGTCTCAGAGGCTGAAGAACGCGAGGCGGCAGACGAAGTCCGTCGGCTTGTGTCGGAGCAAACGAATGTCGAACCGCATGTTCCATCGCCGTCGTATTTCGCAAGTCTCCTCGTCAAAACAAACGAGACAATCGATCATGTTACGAGCGGCAAGGCGCTGTCCATCAGTTGGCTTGCGCGTGTCGCGGTACCGGGAGTTGTGGCGATTCTGTTTTTCAGTATTGGTTTGCATTACTATCGACCCAACCTGCCCGAAAGTGAAAGGCATGTTATCGGTGATGCGGTGAAGGCTCTTCCGCAAGAGTCGCTGGACTCGCTGCTTGCCGGTTCAACGGAAGAAGTTGTCATCCTTGCTGCACATATCAGTGAGAATCTTTTCGAGGTCACGAACGAGAACCTGGCAGAGTTCTACTTGTCGACCGGCGGATCTGACGGCGTGCTGGAATCTCTGCCCGAACAGCAATTGGGAGAAGTTGCTGTTCTTCTCGAATCACGCTCAATCAATCTCTGATCGGAGAGAAAAGGAGTTGTCTATGAAGAAGTTGTTCCTGCTGCTTGCTGTCGTCCTCTCGGTTGTGTTTGCGCAATCGCAGCCGCAACACATGGGGCCGCAGCTGGAGAAGATCGAACGGTTCAAGAAAATGCGCATGATCGAGCTGCTGGATTTGAAGGAAGAACAATCGGTCCGCTTCATTGCGCGCTATAATGAATTCGAAAACACACGCCGTGATCTGACCAAGCAGCGCAATGAATTGCTGGACAAGATCGAGCGGCTGCTGCGCAATAATGCAGACTCAAAGGAGTTCGAGAAGCTGTTTACCGACGTTGAAGTGATCAGCCGAAAAATCGGCGAGGAAAAACTGAAGTTCTTCAACGGACTTGCCGACCTTCTCAGCATTGAACAGAGAGCGAAGCTTTTGCTGTTTGAGCGGCGTTTCGAGACCGAGCTGAAAGAAGCAGTACGGGAAGTCCAGCAACGCCGTCGTGGACGGCCGGAGCAAAACTGATATGAAGTGTCTCAAGGTTCTCGTCATCGTCGTTTTCTTCGCGATCGTTGCGCAAGCGCAGAGTTCGCGCTACGGGGCATTCTCCGCATCGATTACGAAAACGGGAAACGCGAAGAACAGCCGCGAGCATAACACGTGGACCGCCGGGATTCTCGATCGAAATGGGAAGACACAGTATCACATCAGCCGTGAGATTCCGTTCGATATGCAGTACCCATCCATCTACGTTGGGGACGATGGGTCAGCCGTTGTTCTGTATGTGTTTGTCGGAGCAATCGACTTTTATAACGTCAATGGTGATCTGATCAGAACACTTGAGCCATTCGGAAGAAAGACTGCCGAGCATGAGCAGATGATCAAATGCAGTATGGCCGGAGATCGTGCATCCTTCCTCCTCTCGACACCCAATATTGAAAATGCCGAGCTGGTGATGACGAACTTGCAAGGAATGGAACTTTGGCGCAAACAACTCCGCGGAAGACAAGCAGCTGAAGTCTTTCTTTCTTCAGATGCGAAGTACGTGGCTGCAGGCTCATACACGATAAATGCAACGCTGGAGAATTTCACCGAGTTGTTTGGAGAAGAGGGACAACCGTTACAAACGCTGAGCACGGTATTTCGGTTTGCTGATTTCTCACCTGATGGTCGTTTTGTTTTCTCGGATCGCAATGCGGTGACTGTGACTCGTGCGAATGCCGACACCCCGGGCTTCGTCTGGAAGACCGAACGGCGCGAACATGTAGTGACGGGTGTGAAGGTGGTTGGAAACGCCGTTGTCTGCACGGTCGAGGATGTGCAGATGGACAGTGGAATCCCGACCTACAATAATCCAATGCTTGTTGCCCTCAACGGTCAAGGGAAGGCTCTCAGGTCAGCGCGACTTGCTGTTACCTCAACAAGCCCTTCCGTCATTTCCATCGAACCCCAGAGAGTTTTGATGAAAGCCGGTGGCGTTCAAACTTCCATTCCGATCGACCAAATGCGGTGATTCACCTGGCACCTTGACATTCCTTTCCGCTTTGTCTAAATTTTCCCCGCACAATTATCCACTCGGTGCGTTCAATACTTCCTCACGATTTCTCTTGTCAAAAAGCTGACAGTGACCAACAAACACGAGCGAAATGGTTTTGCCATTCGCAGCACGCGCGTCGTAACCATCAACGGTGTGCAAAACGCGGTGGTGGTGGTGAAGGGCGAAACCATTGCAGAGGTCATCCCTTCACAGGAGTTTGTTGGCGAGGATGCTTTGGATTGTCGTGACCTAGTCATCGCACCCGGCCTTGTTGATTCGCACGTTCACATCAACGAACCCGGGCGGACCGAATGGGAAGGGTTCGAGTCGGCAACCAAAGCCGCCGCTGGCGGCGGAATCACGACGCTGGTGGACATGCCGCTCAACAGTTCGCCGGTCACTACCACAGTCGATGCGTTCAGACAAAAACTGGATGCAGCAAAAGGCAAACTGAGCGTTGACTGCGGCTTCTATGGTGGAGTAGTACCCGAGAACGCAAGAAACCTCGCGTCTTTACTTGCATCGGGCGTTCTTGGCGTGAAAGGGTTTCTCATCCATTCGGGGATTGATGAGTTTCCACATGTAACGGAGACCGATTTACGAAACGCTATGCCGCTGATTGCGGAGAGTGGATTGCCGTTGCTTGTGCATGCTGAGCTGGCTTCTCCTCCAACTCTGAGCGGAGCGAAGAGCATCGCTCTTACAAATGACAGTGAAACCCTTCGCTCCGCTCAGGGTTTTGTGAGCTCGCGTCCACGCAAATGGGAGAACGATGCCGTCGCACTCATGATTCGACTCTGCAGAGAATTCGGTTGCAGAGTACACATCGTTCACGTATCTTCATCAGAGGTTGTTCCGCTTCTGCGTGAGGCGAAGGAAAGCGGGCTGCCGATAACGGCCGAGACGTGTCTGCACTATCTCGTTTTCGCCAGTGAAGAAATTCCTGATGGCGCGACGCAATTCAAGTGTGCGCCGCCAATCCGTGAACGCAAAAACAACGAGCAGCTGTGGCAAGCATTGCGCGATGGAGTGATCGACCTGGTCGCTTCCGATCACTCACCCTGTCCGCCGGAAATGAAATTGATGGAACAAGGAGATTTCACGAAGGCGTGGGGCGGGATTGCTTCGCTGCAATTCGGCTTGTCCATCATGTGGACTGCGGCTCGAACAAGAGGATTTCAACTTGCTGATCTGAGCCGTTGGATGTCCGCAAATCCTGCGGTGCTTGCCGGACTTGAGAAGAAGAAAGGAATGATCGCCCCGGGCTTCGATGCTGACTTTGTTGTCTGGGATCCGGACGAATCATTTGTCGTTGTGCAGTCAATCATTCATCATCGTCACAAGATTACTCCCTACGAAGGGAGAACGTTGTTCGGGAAGGTTTACGCGACGTATTTACGAGGGAAGAAGATTTTTGATCAGGGAAACTTCCCGGCTCCATCGGGACAGATTCTCTTGAGGCAACGGTAGTCCATCACTCCACACATCCATCACTCCAACTCAAATGTCGTTCATGGTCGAAACTGCTACAGCATTCTCCGGTCTTGTTGATCTTGCTGCCGAACGTGTTGGCGGGCAAGCACTTATTGCCAGCGACGAGTTCTTCGCTGAAAAGGAAAATCTTCTGAAACCGGGGCGCGGCACTTTTATCCCCGACAAGTACACCGAGCGCGGCAAATGGATGGATGGTTGGGAGTCACGACGCAAGCGCCCGTCTGCCGGCGAGACAGGCACGCCCGGTCACGATTGGTGCATTATCAAGCTTGGCTTCGCAGGCGTCATTAAAGGTGTTGACATCGACACGAATCATTTTCTCGGTAATAGTCCCGCCTACGCGTCCATTGATGCCCGCGTCGCGTCGAATGCTGTCAACGTAAATCAGTTCGATGAACACGCCTGGACAACGATTCTCCCGAGGTCGCCGTTGCGACCCGGCTCGCAGAACCTCTTCAACATCATGAACGGCAATCGTTGGACGCACATACGCCTTAACATTTTTCCCGATGGCGGTGTTGCACGGCTGCGCGTGTATGGCGATGTCGTGCCCGATTGGAGCAAGACCGGGAAGGACGAGTTGATTGATCTCGCATACGTCGGCAACGGTGGAAGCGTTATCGCGGCGAGCGATATGTTTTTCGGCAGCAAAGAAAATCTGATTATGCCGGGCAGTGCCGCAAACATGGGCGACGGATGGGAGACAAAGCGCCGGCGCGGACCGGGGCACGACTGGGCGATTGTGAAGCTCGGAAAGCCGGGAAGAATCGCGAAGATCGAGGTCGATACGAGTCACTTCAAAGGAAATTATCCCGATCGATGCTCGATTGATGCGCTCAACGCCCCCAATGGAATTGTCGATAGCTTGACATGGCACGAGTTTCAATGGGTGGAAGTTCTTCCTCAAACAAAGCTGCAACCGAATGCACGACTCGTGTTTGAGGAATTGAAGCCGCCACCTGTTTGCACGCACGTTCGGCTGAACATCTATCCTGATGGAGGCGTTAGTCGGTTGCGAATACACTGCGTCATGGTGAATTCGGACAGAGTCGGGAAACCATGACGTCGCGAGTAAGTCGCCCTTCAACGAAGTTAACCCCGAACGAAGGCGAAGGCTCAATATGAAGTCGGGTGTGGCGCGAGTGAATTCACTTTCCGAAGAAGAAGCCGGGTCGAACCTTCATCGTTGCTGCGGTTCATCTCGTTGGGTGCAACAGATGATAGCTCGTCGCCCTTTTCAATCGGACGAGGAGTTGTTTCGAATTGCTGACGAACTGTGGCAGAGTCTTTCTGAATCCGATTGGAAAGAAGCGTTTGCGCACCATCCGAAGATTGGCGATGTTGGAAGTCTCAGAAAGAAATTTGCAACAACTGCACAATGGGCTGCCGGCGAGCAAGGTGGGGTTCACGCTGCAACGGAAGGCGTGTTGCAGGGTCTTGCCGATAGGAATCGGGACTATGAACAGAAGTTCGGCTACATCTTCATTGTGTCCGCAACCGGCAAATCCGCTGAGGAGATGCTGCACACTCTCAGAGAAAGACTCAAGAACAGTCCGTCAACTGAAATCGCAATTGCGGCCGCTGAACAAATGAAGATTACGCGCATTCGGCTTAATAAGTTCTTAAACCCGGAATCTCACTAACTCATCATTCAATTCCATAACCAGTACTATGCAATCACTCGAACAGCTTCTTGCTGATGCGGCCGATTTTGTGTGGGGTTATCCGCTGCTTATTCTTCTCGTGGGCACCCACGTATTTCTCACAATTCGTCTGAGATTCATCCAGCGCTTCAT
>CAYJNF010000189.1:0-7358 GCA_964370915.1 uncultured Chitinophagales bacterium | reverse complement strand
CCTGCACACCGGTAACGGGGTTGTTTATGTTGTCCTTGACGATCACAACAAAGCGGGCCGCAAAGACAGTATTGATCTGTGTAGTTTGTGGACTCCCACTGGCCACGGCAATACTCCCGGGTTGGCCTGCGATGTTTGTAAGCTGGAAGTTAGCTGGTGCCGCGACTCCTTGAACCGAGCCATTTACCGAGTAACTTCCGGCATTGGGGTTCGCGACAAATAGCGCGGATGTTGCCACACCGCTGGAATTGGTAATTGCAGTATCCACATTGCCGGCAAATGTCCCGCTCGGACCAGAAGTCGGGTATGAGTATCGCACGCGCACATTCGGGACTGGATTGCCAAACGTATCGCGCACAGTCGTCTGTAACGGCAACGCAAATGCCGTACTCACCTGTGCACTCTGCGGCGTCCCTCCAGTTGCACTGACGGTCTTGGGCACACGCGGCGTATTCGTCAACGAATATACCGCGGGCGATGAAACTTGTCCGGCGGTGGCATTGACAGTGTATTGACCGGCAAGAGAATCTGCGATGAAGTCGGGGGCCTCAGCTACCCCGGCTACATCGGTGTTGACAATTATCTGACTCGCCGTCCCGTTGAACTTCCCCGTTGGCTGTGCGGTCGGAGCGATAAATGTCACCGGTTCATTTGCCACCGGGTTATTTGCCGCATCCTTCACCGTGGCTCTGAAGCGAAGTGCGAACGCTGTTCGTACGACCGCGTTTTGAGGCGTTCCCTGTGTTGCAACAATGCTACCAGCCGGGCCAGTGAGATTGGTGAGATTGAACACTTGTGGCGCTGCGATTCCAGCAACACTCGCGTTCACTGTATAAAATCCCGTTGATCCGTTGGCGGTGAACACCGGCGCTGTTGCCAGTCCTGCAACTGTTGTTTGCACCTGAACTGTATTTGTTCCGGTAGGAAACGTTCCGGTGGCTCCGGTTGTCGGCGCGACATATGTCACCGTTAGATTTGGAATCGGATTGGCGAATGTATCGACGACCAGAACCTGGAAAGGCGTTGCGAAGGCAGTTCCGACTTGTGTCGCCTGTTGAGATCCTTGCGTAATGGTCATCGTCTTCGGCGCACGCGGAGAATTTGTAAGGCCGAGAACTACGGGAGTCGACACGCCCGAGACTGTGGCCGAAACATTGTAGGTCCCTGCAATTGTATTTGCTGTTCCAATAGTCTGCGCAATCCCGCTGGAGTTTGTCACTGCAGGATTCGGATTGAACGCGGCACTCGCGCCCGTGGTTGGCGGAGCCAACGTGACATTTATGTTAGGCACAGGATTGTTGAACGCATCTCTTACGCTGAACTGAAAGGGATTTGGGAACTGCGTTCCAACGGGTGTTGAGGTACTCGAACCCCCAATCAATGTTACGGACGAAGCAGGCCCCGGTGTGTTGCAAAGCTGGAAGACGAGCGGTGTGGGAATGCCGACAACGGTTGCGGTAATTGTATAACAGCCCGCAACGGAATTTGCGGTGAACGTTGCAGGCGTCGCAACGCCGCTCGAATTGGTTGCAGCAGTATTCGCTCCTCCCGCAAAAGTGCCGCTTGCCCCGCCGGATGGGTTCACCGTATACGTTACAGTCACGCCGCCGATTGGGTTCTGAAATGGGTCGCGTACGCTCGCCGCGAATCCCACAAGGAATGGAGCACCGACCTGCGCGCTGCGAGGATTTGGATTGACTGCCGTAAGGAACGCCGGTGCGCCGACCGCATTCGTGAGTGCAAATGTTGCCGGTGTCGCGACTCCCCCAACAGTGGCAGTTACATTATACGTTCCCGCTAGTGTGTCGGCAGTGAATGTTGGTGCTGTTGCAATACCGCTTGCGCTGGTGGTAACATTCACACTTCGAACTCCTCCGGTAAACTTGCCGCTTACACCGGTTGAAGGAGACGTGAATGTTACCGTTGCGCCCGATACCGGATTGTTGGATGCATCCCTGACAATTACTGCCATTGGTGTTGTGAAAGCAGTATTGACAACAGCAGATTGCGGAGTTCCTTGAGTTGCAGTAATACTCGCCGCGGCTGCAGAAAGATTTGTGAGCGAAAAACCTGCCGGTGTTGCTACACCGGAGACCGTTGCGTTCACGGCATACGAACCTGCCGTGCTATTTGCTGTGAATGTCGATGCGTTCAACACACCGCTGGCGTTGGTCTGCCCTGTGTAGACGTTTGATCCGCTGAGGAACGTTCCGCTCGCGCCAGTTGCAGGCGCAGTGAACGTAACAGTTACCCCGTTAATCGGATTGCTGAAGCCGTCTTTGACCGTAACCTGCAGGTTGGTCGAGAAAGCCGTGTTGATCTGCGCGCTCTGCGGTGTACCCGCGGTAGCGGTTACGCTCGCGGCTGCCCCTGGATTTTGCGTTAGGCTGAATGACGTTGGTGTCGTAACCCCCGACACGCTCGCAGTGGCCGTAAGCGTACCTGCGACGGTCCCGGCTGTGAGAGTTGGTGCAGTGGCAACACCACTTGAATTCGTCGGTCGACCGATCGAGATCGAGTCACCGGGGAAACGCGGTCCACCGGCTCCGGGCGAAACGGCGAACGTAACAATGGCTCCGCCCACCGGATTATTCTGGGAGTCACGGACGATAGCAGAGAGATTCGTCGGGAAGGGAGTTCCGACGGTTGTGCTTTGAGGTGTTCCTGCAAATGCCATAATCGAGGCAGCGGCTCCGGAAGTATTCGTCAACGAGAACGGAGCCGGTGCGCCAACACCAGTGGCTGATGCGTTGACGGTGAATGGACCGGCAACGAGGTTCGCAGTCAACGTGCGTGCGGTCGCGATGCCGGCACTATCCGTCACGGCAGTATTCACGCCGCCTGCAAATGAACCGCTTGCGCCTGATCCGGGTACGTTGAAGGTTACGGTAACATTGCTAACAGGATTGTTCGATGCGTCGGTAACCTTCGCCTTCAAATTCGTCGCGAATGCAGTCCCTATCTGAGCACTCTGAGGTGTGCCGGCGATTGCAGAGATGATCGACGCCGAACCGGGAGTATTCGTAAGATTGAAGATCGCAGGAGTCGATACACTCGGGGCGGCAGCAGTCACTTGATATGGACCTGCAGTGCTATTGGCAGTCAATACAACAGCGGTGGCAATACCACTGGCATTTGTTGTAGCTGTGTTTACGCCGCCAGCAAATGTTGCGCTCGGTCCGGAAGCGGGAGTTGTGAATGTCACGACGACATTTGGCGTGGGATTATTTGCGGCGTCTTTGACCAGCACGCGAAGGTTCGTTGCGAACGCTGTGCCGACGGTTGTGCTCTGAGGCGTTCCTGCAGTGGCCGTAATGCTGCCGGGGGGTCCCTCCTGATTCGTCAACGAGAACACAGCAGGAGTACTACCTCCTGAAATAGTGGCGTTGACATTATATGATCCAGCGATAGAGTTAGCTGTAAACACAGGCGCCGCAGCGACGCCATTTGATCCTGTAGACACTGTCGTGGCAATTACGCCGCCAGGGAACGTTCCGCTCGGGCCTGAGCCTGGAGCCGTGAACGTCACTACCACACCGGGCACAGGATTATTTGCTCCGTCTCGTACAGTTGCCTGGAGATTCGTCGCAAAAGCTGTTCCGATCATGGCAGTCTGAGGTGTGCCCGCAGTTGCCGTTACATTCGCCGGATCGCCTGGTGTGTTTGTGAGATTGAACGGAGCGGGAGTCGCGACACCACTTACTGTCGCGTTGACGACATACGAACCAGCAATAAAATTCGCAACAAAGACATTTGCGGTGGCAGTGCCGCTCGGCCCGGTGGTTGCAGTATTCCCGCCGGCAAATGTCCCGCTCGCTCCATTCGCGGGTGTCGTGAACGTTACCACGACATTCGGTACCGCGTTGTTGAACGCATCTTTGACTATCACCTGAAGATTGACAGGAAACGCTGTCGAGATTTGCGTGCTCTGAGGTGTTCCGGCTGTTGCAGTGATGCTTGCTGCAGGTCCGGGCACGTTTGAGATCGAGTATGTTGCCGGTGTCGCCACGCCGGTTACACTTCCTGTCACGGAATATGAGCCAGCAGTTGTGTTAGCAGTAAACACAGTCGCGGTTGCTTCACCATTGCTGTTCGTCGTAGCAGTAATCGTGGCAAGCCCACCCCATCTTCCCGTCGCTCCGCTTGACGGAGCCGTGAACGTTACCGTTACACCACTCACAGGATTGCTTGAAGCATCCCGAACGACAGCTTTGAAATTCGTTGCGAAGGCACTTCCCACTTGCGCGCTCTGCGGTGTTCCCGCTGTAGCAGTCACGCTCGCCGCCGGACCCGCCGTATTGGTCAAGGCGAAGTTTGCCGGAGTTGCGACTCCCGATGCTGTTGCCGACACTGTGTATGTTCCCGCTGTTCCATTTGCCGTGAAGACTGCTGCCGTCGCCAAGCCGCTGGCGTTCGTCGTTGCAGTGTTCACTCCTCCGGCAAATGTTCCACTCGCTCCGGTGAGAGGTGCGTTGAACGTAACGGTAATGCCATTCACCGGATTGGTGAACGCGTCCTGGACAATCACCTGCATGTTCAAAGCAAATGCAGATCCGACCTGCGCACTTTGCGGTGTGCCCACAGTTGTGGCAATTGTCGAGGCGGCTCCCGCTGCATTCGTGAGTGAGAACGTTGCAGGCGATGCGATGCCGGTAACAGACGCCGTCACAGAGTACGCTCCGGACTTTGTGTTCGCTGTGAATGTCGGCGCCGTCGCCAATCCGCTTCCGTTCGTGGTCGCGGAAACTGAACTCAGTCCGCCAGCAAATGTTCCGGTCGCAATCCCTGTACCACTTGGGGCGGTGAATGTTACCGATACACCGCTCACTGGATTATTTCCTGCGTCGACAACTTTTGCCTGAAGCGCTGTCGAAAACGCCGTATTCACTTGCGCGCTTTGGGGTGTGCCGGCGTTTGCAGTAAGAGTTGTGGCAGTTCCCGGTGCGTTGGTCAGCGAATACGTGGCCGATGTGCCTATGCCTGCAGCAGAAGCACTGACGCTATATGATCCGGCAACAGAGTTCGCGGTGAAATCAGGAGCGATCGCAATACCATTTGCACCCGACGTTGCTGTCGTCGATGTCAGTCCCCCCGTAAACGTGCCGCTTGCACCCGTTGTGGGTGCCGAGAATGTAACGACAACTCCGTTGACAGGATTACTGAACTCGTCCCTGACAGTAGCTTGTAATCCTATTGGGAAGAGTGTGTTGATCGGTGTCGATTGTGGAGTGCCGGCTGTCGCCGCAATGGTGAAAGCAGCTCCGGCAGTATTTGTCAATGAAAATGTCGCGGGAGTAGTAACACCCGACACCGAAGCCGATACAGCATAAGTTCCCGCAATAGTGTTTGCGGTAAACGTCGTTGCGGTCGCAATGCCACTTGCATTCGTTGAGGCAGTAACAACACTCAGTCCGCCGACAAATGTTCCACGGGCGCCTGCTGTTGGAGCGGTGAACGTTACCAGAACTCCCTGCACAGGATTATTAAACGTGTCTCTCACCGTCGCCTGAAACGCCGTACTGAACGCCGTGCCAACCTGCGCACTTTGCGGCGTTCCCGCTGTCGCAGTAATCGTCGAGGCAGAGCCCGCCGAGTTAGTGAGTGAGAACGTTGCCGTTGCCATCAGCCCGGAGACGCTCGCAGAAACGGTGTAGGAACCGGCGGTGCTGTTTGCAGTGAACACCGGTGCCGTCGCAAAGCCCGTTGCGTCAGTCGTAGCAGTGTTGACTCCGCCCGCGAAGTTTCCGCTTGCACCGGTTGCGGGCTTTGTGAACGTAACTGTCAGGCCGCTGGCGGGATTACCAACCGCGTCGAGAACACGGACTTGCATGTTGGTTGCAAATGCAGCATTCACGAGTGCCGACTGCGGCGTACCGGCCGTGGCTGTAATACTTGCAGGAGGACCCGCAGAGTTCGTAAGGGAGAAGTCTGCCCCGGTGACAACACCCGCAACTGTCGCTGAGACGGTGTACGCTCCCGCTGTGCCATTTGCCGTGAAGACACCGGCTGTCGCTACGCCGCTTGCATTCGTTACCGCAGTGTTTATACCGCCCGCAAAATTTCCACTCGCCCCGCTTCCAGGTTTGTTGAATGTAACCGTCACGCCGCTGACCGGATTGCTGCTCGCATCGCGAACAATGACCTGAAGGTTTGTAGCGAACGCGGTATTCACAATAGTGCTCTGCGGAGTTCCTGCAACAGTTGCAATGCTTGCGGCTACTCCGGCGTTGTTCGTCAACGAGAATGCCGCGGGAGCTGCAACCCCCACGACTGTGGCGTTGACTGTGTAAGGGCCGCCAGCGATGCTATTTGCTGTGAACGTCGAAGCAGTGGCAACTCCACTTGCATTGGTTGTTGCGGTCGTCGATGTCAGGCCGCCAGCAAACGTTCCACTTGCTCCACTTGATGGTGCGGTGAACGTGACCGTCGTGCCATTTATCGGATTACCAAACGCGTCGGTTAGTGTGGCCTGAAGATTCGTCGCGAATGGAGTCGAAATAGTCGTCGACTGCGGCGTGCCGGCTGTTGCAGCCACACTTGATGCTGCAGCCGGACTAACGACGATGTTGTTTGACGTAATAGGAGTCAGCGCGGGCACGCTGGTAAACTGGATCGTGATTGTCCCTGCAACGTTGTGGCGTAGCGTACTAAACGTGGCGATGCCTCCGCTTGCTGTGGCCGTAGTCGTGCCTTGCAGCGTACCGCTACCCGCAGCACGCGTTGCGGTAACAACTGTGGAGTTATCAGTCGTTATCAAGTTCCCATTACTATCTTCAATTCGGATGACCGGTTGCGATGTGAACGTCACACCCGCCGTAGCAGTGGCTGGTGGTTGTACAGAAATACCAAGCTTGGAGGCTGCATTCGTTCCAATCGTAAAGATAGTGCTCACGGCCGGAGTAAGTCCGGTGCTTGATGCCGTAAGTGTTTTTTGACCTGAGAGATTGATACTTAAGTCGTTGAACGTGGCGAGTCCACTGGTGGTCGTCCTAGTAGTCGTTCCACTCAAGACACCGGAAGAATCCAATGCCAGGCTGATGCTCACACCATTGGATGGCACATTGTTGCTGAAGGGATCCTGCAGTTGCACAGTGACCGCCGGTGTGATTATTGCCCCAGCCTGCGCGTTTGACGGCTGCGTGCCAAACACTACCTTGGACGCGGCCGCAGGACTGACGATTATGTTTGCGGACGTGTCTGGAGTCAGGATTGGAACACTTGTGAACCGGATAGTTATTGTTGTGGCAACATTGTGTGCAAGATTGGAAAAGCTCGCCAGACCTCCAGAGGCCGTAGCATTGGTCGTTCCCTGCAGTATGCCGCTGCCTCCGTCCCGCGCTGCCGTAACAACAGTTGCG
>CAYJNF010000188.1:0-7359 GCA_964370915.1 uncultured Chitinophagales bacterium | reverse complement strand
AACAGCGCTCGGTCGGACCCTCGCTGGGTGAAGACTCCATTCGCAGCGGGCTGTTTTCTGCAGGTCTGGCAACACTCCTGACGGTTCTTTTCATGGTCATGTATTACCGAACAGGCGGTGCTGTCGCTGACGTGGCAGTGGTATTCTGCTTGACGTTGCTTCTCGCGGTACTGGCGGCATTCCAGGGCACGTTGACGCTGCCGGGTATTGCCGGTATCATCCTTACCCTCGCCGTCGCTGTTGATGCAAACGTTCTGATTTATGAGCGCATCCGCGAAGAACAGGCAACGGGCAAGACTCTGCGGGCAGCCATCGACGCGGGATACGAAAAAGCGTTCACGGCAATCTTCGACTCGAACCTGACAACCTTCATCACCGGTGTGATCCTATTTCAGTTTGGAACCGGACCCGTCCAGGGATTTGCCCTGACACTCATGATTGGCATCGTGGCGAGTATGTTTTCAGCTATCTTCATCACGCGAATTATCTTCAACGTCATGACGGACAAGTCGGGCGCAAAGGTGAGCTTCGGATAATGTAGCTTTTCGCTCAACAAAGGAATTCTTTACCTCAGGAGAAACTTCTACATGCGGCTTTTTGGAAAAACGAATATTGACTTTATGGGAAAACGGAGGCTTTGGTACTCGGTCTCCGCGACGGTTATTCTCATCGGCATGATCTCACTGGCCATCAAGGGACTGGACTACGGCATCGATTTTCTCGGGGGTACGGAGATTATCGTCCGCTTTGACAACCCGGAAGAGCTTGGTGCACTGCGCGAAGCACTGGTCAAGGGAGGAATCGCCAAGGGCGAGGTGAAGTCCTACGGAACCGAGCGCGACTTCGTTCTGCGCACAACCGAGCAGGGCTTCGGGACAACGGTGGGCGACAAAATGCGAACTACACTGACCCAGAGTTTTCCGGGCAACAAATTCGAAGTGTTGAAGGAAGACAAGATCGGCCCCAAAATCGGTGCGGAGTTGCGCCAGAAAGCATTCTGGGCTATACTCTGGTCGCTCGTGGCAATCAGTATCTACGTCGGCTTTCGGTTCAAGTGGATCTACGGGGTGGGTGCTGTCGTTGCCTTGTTCCACGATGTGCTGGTAACACTCGGCATCGTCTCGATTTTTGACGGCATAACGCCCAGCTTCAATCTCGAAATCACGCAGGACATGATTGCTGCGTTCCTGACGCTGGTCGGTCTCTCCGTGAACGACACGGTGGTTATCTTCGACCGTATTCGTGAAAACCAGAAGATCTTCCGCAGCATGGGACTTCTGGAACTCATCAACAAAAGCCTGAACGAAACACTGAGTCGTACGATCATTACGTCGGGCACAATCTTTATCGTCCTTATTGTGATGTCGATTTTCGGGGGTGAAGTCTTCAGAGGCTTCTCCTTCGCACTGACAATCGGCATCGTCACCGGAACGTACTCCTCGATTTTCGTTGCAAGTGCCATTGTCCTCGAATGGGCAAACCGTGCAAACAAAAAAGCGAAACTCATTGATTGAAAACGGAGTCTCGTGAAAAGAGGCAGCCATGAAATTCAAAACCACACAGCAAAGCGGTGCTACCGTGATCGCGATCGAGGGAAACCTCATGGGCGGTCCCGATGCATCAACCCTGAATGATAAGCTTGTTGAATTGATCGAAGCGAAGAAGAAACACGTGGTGGTCGACCTAAGCGGCGTTGCCATCATCAACAGCTCGGGTCTCGGCATGCTGATCAAAGGCGCATCAACCATGAAAGGTGCAGGCGGCGGACTGAAGATCGCAAAAGCATCCGACAAGATCCTCGAGCTGATCAAGATCACCAAGCTGACCGGTGTTCTCGAAACACACGTATCGGTTGCCGAAGCAGCCGCAAGCTTCAAAAAGTAATTGATTCTGACAACGTAATCCCCGACCTTTCTTCCGCAGAGAGGTCGGATTTTTTTTGCCTTCGCGCCTTAGAGTCTTTGTGTCTACCAATCAGTGTTAGAGAGAAATGTAGTCCCCAAGGAATAGCAGCATGCCCGTTCAGATTATTGTTGGCGCCCAATGGGGTGATGAAGGAAAAGGAAAAGTCGTCGATATGCTCTCGGAGCATGTGGACATTGTTGCACGCTACCAGGGCGGAGCCAACGCCGGCCACACGGTCTGCCTGCCTGCCGACAGGCACGGCATCGGCGACAAGACCTACGTCCTGCATCTCATACCGTCCGGCATATTTCACAAGCATATCACCTGCGTGATCGGCAACGGCGTCGTTATCGATCCCGTCGCGCTAATGAGCGAGATCGGACAATTGCAGCAGGCAGGCATCGACATCACCGGCAGACTGCTGGTGAGCCACAATGCCCATCTGATCATGCCGTATCACAAACTGCTCGATACGATTCGCGAACAATCATCGAACAAGATCGGCACAACGGGCCGTGGCATCGGTCCGGCGTACATCGATAAGTTCATGCGTGTCGGCATCAGGATCGTTGACCTTCTCGACCGCGACGTTCTTGCAAAGAAACTGAAGGCCAGCATCGAAGAGAAAAATCAGATTCTCACAAAAGTGTACGGCGAAACACGGATCGACGTCGATGCAATTATCGCGGAGTATCAGGATTTTGATACGAAGATCGACGAGTACATCACCGACACTGCATCGTATCTCAATCAGGCACTGAAGGACGGCAAGAAAATAATTGCCGAGGGTGCGCAGGGTGCGTTGCTCGATGTCGATCATGGCACGTACCCGTTTGTTACATCGTCCAATCCAACGTCGGGCGGCGCGTGCACGGGACTTGGTATTCCTCCGACATGCGTCGAGAGTGTTGTCGGGATTGTGAAGGCGTATTCCACGCGTGTGGGCAACGGCCCCTTCCCCACGGAATTGCTGGATGGAACGGGAGAACGATTGCGGACCATCGGCCATGAATTCGGCGCAACCACCGGGCGGCCGCGCCGCTGCGGCTGGTTCGATGCGGTTGCCCTGAAATATTCTGCCATGATCAACGGCATCGAAAAGACTGTTATCACCAAGCTTGATGTGCTTGATGCGTTCGGTGAAATCAACGTGTGTGTCGCGTACGAGCACAACGGCAAGCGTCTGAAGAGTTTTCCGACCGATGTCAAGACGCTCGAGCAGATTCGCCCCGTCTATGAAACGTTTGCCGGATGGAAAACACCGATCTCGTCTGCACGCAAGTTTGCCGACCTGCCGGAAACCACACGAACGTATTTACAGGCACTCGCAGAACTGACAGACACGAAGCAATGGATTGTCTCCGTCGGCCCGCGGCGCGATCAGACGATCTTCGTAGACTAGAGAGCACGTGAAAGGCACTTCAAATTTCAAGATCTTCTTGCTCATCACAGCAATTGCCATTGTGGTCGGCATGCTGTTTTACACGCAGCACATGATCGACAAGCTGCTGGCGAAAGAGCGTGAAGTGGTTGATCTCTATGCGCGCTCGCTGGAATACCTCGCAAGCGAGCAATCGTCGGGCGGCGATATCAGCTTCGTGTTTGACGAGATTGTGCGCGCAATTGATTTTCCGATGGTGTTGACCGACGCACACAACAATCCCATCCAGCCCATCCGCACAAGCGCCCGCAATGTCACGATCGACACGACCCTGTCGCCCGATGAACAGGCCGCGAAGCTTCGCGAGGTGATACAGCGATTGGACGAACAGAATGCTCCGCTCAGGGTTGCCCTGCAGGACACGATCGTTCTCAACTATCTCCACTACGGCGAGTCGGAGTTGATTCACCGGCTCCGCCTCATGCCGTACATTCAGTTCGCCCTCGCGGGATTGTTCATCATCGTTGCGTACGTCGGCTTCAGTTACATCAAGCGAAACGAGCAGAGCAACATCTGGGTGGGCATGTCGAAGGAAACGGCGCACCAGCTGGGAACGCCACTTTCGAGCATGATGGGCTGGCTTGAACTTGCGAGGGAACACGCCGCCGGAAATCCCCAGCTCAGCGAAACCGTCGGCGAAATGGGGAACGATATCGAGCGGCTGAACAAGGTTGCGGCACGTTTCTCAAAGATCGGATCGAAGCCCGACCTGAAACAGGAAAACCTGCGCGAAGTCATTCAGGGTGTTATCAACTACATCTCAAAACGGCTGCCGAGAACAGGCAAGACCATCGATCTCCACATCGTCACGCCGGGAGATTTCTACGCGAGCATTAATCGTGAGCTGTTTGAGTGGGTGATTGAAAACCTGATGAAGAATGCGCTCGATGCGATGGAGACACACACGGGAAGAATTTCGTTCCGGATTGAACAGGCGGGCAAGATGACCACCATCGACGTGAGTGACACAGGCAAAGGAATCGATCCGAAATTCCACAAAGATGTGTTTCGTCCCGGATACAGCACCAAGAAGCGCGGGTGGGGACTCGGGCTGAGTCTCTCAAAAAGAATTATCGAAGATTACCACCGGGGGAAGTTGTTCCTGAAGCAAAGCGCGGTTGGCGCGGGGACAACGTTTAGAATACGATTGCGACTCTAAATCCTGAGCCTCGTTTTCTGAGGCGAAGGATCTCATCCCCGAAGACTGATAGACCCTTCGCGAACAACGCTCAGGGTTGGTGGAAGTGCGCTCAGGGTTGAGCGAGCCTTCTCCCTTCCCATCTCAAACGTCTCGCCCAGCTTCGGCTGAACGAATTCTGTATCCTGCACAGGAAGTTCCTCGTCGGGCGCAATGATCACCGGAGTGATGATCTGCTTGTTCCCTTGTTTGAATGAGAAGCGATTCTCTTCTTCCTCCAGAATTCTTTCCAGTTGTAGACGGCTCTCGTCATCGCTCACGGCGTCAAGCAGGCGCGTCTTTGTCGCTTCCCAGCAGGTCAAGTCATTGTTCACATCCTTGACGCTCTGCATATCGCGATGGAAGTAGAGATTCGGCAACAACTCCACTGCAGTCCGTACGAGCAGCGAAAAGACATTTGGGAATTTCGCCTTGATGCTCTCTTCCGTTTTGTTGGGATAGGTTGGATAGGTGTTGACGACATACAACTCGCTGATATCGCCGGTCGACAGGATCGACTTCAGCGGTGTCTTGTTCGAGATGCCGCCGTCGGCGTAAAGTTGCGGAATGTCCTGGAGATGTTCGGGAATCTCAGGATCGAATACAATCGACTGCACGGGGGGATATGCGACCGTTGTGATCGTCGAGGCCATGATGTATTCTTTTGCCTTCTGCAAATCCGGCTCCGTCGTCAGGCAGGGAAGGTATGCCGCGCCGGTCTGCAGCGATGTGAGCGAGACAAAGAAATCGTCCACCGTTCTGCGCGAGCGGATCGCTTCGAGATCGAGATAGTTCTCGATGTATTTGTTGTAGAGCGGAGTGTTGTCGAAGATCGAATCAACGCCGGAAAGATGCGGCCATTGCTCGATGCGGTGTGTGGCGAATTTCGCAATCAGCTTGAAGATTTCCCACCCGCGCACTTTATAGATGTCATCGTTCTTCAGCTTCTTCCATTGCGATTCAATTTCTTCGCGCGCAGCGGCTAGACTCTCCGCTTGCGCGATGCTCATGCCGTTCAAGGCACCGACCGACGTGCCGGAAAGGATGTTGATGCGCTTGTTGTGTTTCTGAAAATACTCCAACAACTCATACAATGCTCCTGCCTGAAATGCGCCGCGTGCGCCGCCTCCCGATAACACCAACGCTAATTTTCCCAATCAAACACCTTCTCAAAGTTGCTTCAAGATAGAAAAGTTCAGCAGCAGTTACAATACATTCGCGGTGAACGGGTGTGCGACATGAACGTTATTGACTTTCTATCCTAACTCCAGCCTTTAGGCTGGGGATAAAAAGGACGCGAGAGAACCGGGCTTCAGCCCTGACGCTCAGGCCAACATGGTGCACAATTCCGAAGTGATGGCTGAAGCCGCGAGATTTTGTTGGCATCTTTTCCCCACCATGAATGGTGGGGTTATGTCCAACCTAACTCCAGATGTTTTCCGGCGGATACCCGCATGCTGCTAATGAACCACGATACCGGAGTCATGACTAAAGCCGCGCGGTTTATTTGTTCTTTCCCCCACCATGAAGTGTTTATCCTAACTCCAGCCTTTCAGGCTGGGGGCACTCGGGGAGAAAAAAAACTGGGCTTTAGCCCTGATAGGTCGATCACCGCATCCGAGCGATCTTCTCCAAAGCCTCCCTCGCTCCCACTGTCAGGTTCGCATCAAAATCCAGGCGCTCAATGTCATTCAGCGATAGTACAGCCTCCTGCACATACAAGTCGCCGAGCATGTCGACTGCTTTTTGTTGCAATCGCAGTGTTGACGACTTCGCCATGTCAATAAGCACTCGATGCAGGGTTTTGTCCTCGGGGGCGATGACGCTCCATGCGGTGATTGCCGCATCGCGAACGTACTGATTGTAGGCCGGTCCGGCATACTCTTTCACCTCTGGAAGTGCGGCCGGATTCTTTGTCTCTGCAAACGCATTCAGGCACGCGATCACAATCTCGTTGAACCACGATGTGCGGCTCATCTGCTTTGCAATGAATCCGATATCAGTATTCTTGTCAACCCGCGCGAGCGCAACGATTGCCGTGGCGACGACGTCCGTGTGCGTATCGTGCAGAATCATTTCGCGCAGAAGATCATGCGCCTGCTTGCCGAATTCAGTCAGGCCAAGCACCGCTGCTTTTCGCACACGATAGTCTTTCGAGGACAGCGCTTGTCGCGCGACCTTCAGTGCGGCGTCATTCCGTACAGCACCAAGCAGTTGTGCAGCCTCGGCTGCATCTGCCCAACTCCGGGGTTGTGCAATGATCTGTGAAAGAATCTCCAGCGTCACTGCGTGCGTGGGAAACGTTTCCGCGAGTTGACGCATTGCCCGGAGTCTGCCGGCAAGCGCATCGTGTGTTGCCTGGTATGCGAGTTCTTCCGTTTCCTTTTCAAACTCAAGTTCGGCAACGAGATTTCCCTCTCCGTCGAAACTCACCATCAGCGGCTTCTCGTCGCAACGCAACACGAAGTGCTCGTCGTCCGAACTGGTCCGGATTGTTTCCGTCCATGTTCGTTTCGGCGTAGCAATCGTGACAGACACCGGCAGCATGAAGAGTCCCTGCCCCTCAACAACAGGCTGCACCTGCTTCACGGAAAGATCAATGGACCTTGCCGCAGGAACATACTTGTAGCTCACTTCAAACTGCGGATGTCCTGCGCCCGTGACCCAATCGTCGAAGAACCAATCAAGGTTTTGCCCCGTTGCCTCCCGGATTGCGATTTTGAAATCATCACTCACAACGTTGCTGAACTCATGTTTGCGAAGGAAATAGCTCAGACTGCGGAAGAACTGATCGTTGCCAAGAATTCCACGCAACGTATGAAGCACACATGCACCC
>CAYJNF010000187.1:0-7395 GCA_964370915.1 uncultured Chitinophagales bacterium | reverse complement strand
TGGAAACCGGTGGTTCGTTCTTCGGTAACGCTTGTCTCAACTTTCGTGGTGACGTTGCTGTCGTTAGCGAATGGGTCAACACCAGGAACGTGAATCCGAAGTTCACAGAGCATGATCACGTCATGGTTGTGGAGGATGATGCGTCTGGATTCAAGTCGTTCTTTACGCCGGTGTTCCCCGATGTACCGACGCATTCTGCTCCTGTCGAACAGTATCGAAGGGCATATGCTGCAAAAGAAGCGTTAGCTGCCTAATGGCTAGAACGATCGGCAAACAAAATATCCATAAGGCTCAGATGTTGACTCGGCAGCTACTTGGTCGGGGCGAGAGGGATATCGTGACGATTGAGGATAAGGTCATTGCAATACTTGGCCCCCTCGTCATGAACATTTGGGAAAGTTCACACGATGAAGTTCGTCGCGTAGTTGGCGACATCGTGATGGAACAAGTTCATGTAACTGAAAGGCTGATGTGAAAATGTGGATAGTACTTGAAACCTGGCCCGATGCAGCATCGGTTGCGATCTGTACTCATGAGGATGGTACTCCGAAGATATTTCAGAACTACGCCGAGGCCGAAGCCGAACGAGCTGATTGTCAGGAAGGCTTGATCCTTCCGATCGGTGGAATCGGACGTCGGAGACTTGAGGCCGTTGCAGAAATTCGTCGGGTCGAACCTTCTCTCGATGTGTGCGAATTGTGGTCGCTTGCGGATCTCGAAAAGACTTGTTCCGATATGCGTCGAATAGCCAAAGGTGTACTCGTTGAATGATCTGTTTGTGGTCTGTAAGAAAGTTAATGGCGGTGAGTATTATGGCAGAGCAGTCGGACGCCCGACGACGCTTTCGCTGAAACAGTTTTGGGCGACGTTTGAACTTCCGTATGAGAGGAAAAGGAAGAAATGAAATTCTATGCAATGATTGACGTAGACGAAGCGAAGTTAGCCATATCGCGTGGGACCGAAAGTGACGAGTGCGTGCGGAATGCTGTTGAAGAGGAACTTGGCAGGCTTGCAGAGTCCGGCATTAGGGTTACGCTTCTGGAAGATAGCGATCGACTTGTTGTTCGTCAGAAGGCCCTGCCAAAGCTATCTGACATCAGAATGGTTGGTCCCATTCTCGATATCGATAAGCTTGTTCTCGGCAGGATTGAATTTGATCGAGAGTATTATGCAACTCCGGGAGACAAGCCATGAAGAAAACTTCGATCGTTATCCGTTTGCTAGGAACGTTTGTTGGTATCCTGATCGGGCTCGTCCTCTACTTCTTTGGCGTTGCTGTGGGTGTAGCGTGGTCTGCTACAAAGACGGGCTTTCACGATGGGTCGGTGAAGAACATAACCAAACCCCCGTTCTGACGGAGATGCGCTCTCACAGCTAATCCTCGGCATAACAGACGGCACTCTACGAGACGGTTCAACCCACTCGACAATGTCTGCGACCGTTTGACACATTGCTGTACCGTCTTGCTGCGCGTCGCAATGGGTCACAACCGTTTTTCTTTCGAATTTCCGTCATGGACTTCACTCGGATCTGCAAAAGGGTTCGAAATGGAGTAGTGGGTTGCTCCGTCTTGTTCAACAGAATCAACGATGTAGTGAAATGTTTAAACAATGTGGATAACTACTTGGATACTGGTATTGACAAACCGTAGTGTCATGTGATATATTGAACTACTGCTTAATCAATTCTATATGCTAAACACATGAAACAGATGAAGCAGAGGTAATAGATGTAATAGATGTAATAGGTATATAGATATATCGCGCGTACTGTTCTGTTCTTGTCTTAATGCTGGCGTTTCCGAAAGTGGAGCGCCTTTTTCATTTCCAAACGTCTCACGGTGAGACGTTTCAGAAAAGCGGGAGACGGAATATCACATTCACTAACGAGAGGTTTGCATGGCAAAGAGAAAGGATGGTAAGACGGTTGTGAAAGTCACGACCGACATCAAATGCAAGGAATGTGGAAAGGCCGGCGCTGGCAATCAGGGTTACTGTACTGACTGCCTGGCTCGTGGTGGGAAGAAGAAAGGGAAGTAGTATGGATTTCGTTTGGCATGGGACTGTTGGGTCGATCATCTACATGGTTCCGCTTCGATTGATTGGAATAACCAACGACTACGCCTTGGGAATAGCGGGAGCTTCTGGCTTTACCGTTGGTGTGGCTCCGGATGCTGTTGGAGATCTTGAGCCTGAACCTGAGCAAGAACAGAAGCGATGGAATTGGTACAACGACTGCCATTGGACCGGTGCAATCTGCAGTTGGATGGTCGCGCGTTGGTATTGGTACTGGACGTTGCCATGGGTCATTCACGCATGGTCTGACACATTCTTTCACAAGACGCCTGTTCTCGCCGCCGATGGGACCGTATTGATCAAGGGTCAGCGTTGGTGGATTTGGAACGAGCGCCTCCCCCAGTGGGCTGGATTGTGGCTCTGCCTCCTTGGGGCCATTCGGTTGCTCATGAAATTGCCGTAAATGGCAATGCTGCAGCTCGACGTCACTTGTGATGGCCGAGCAAACTGTTCTTCTACAAAGATGTACCCAGTAAAGATGGGGAAGGGCGGTCACAGTGTATCGTGGCCGCCTTTCCTTTCCGTATCCCGCCTAACGATGGCAATCAATAGGAGTGAAACGCATGAGACACAGGATTCGATGGGAGTCGAAGTCTGGAAAACTATTTGTCAACGAATGTGAAGTCGACATCGCTGAATCACAATCCGTCGTCAACAAGAGTCGCGACTTCAGCTTTGGTTACGGCGGTTCCGGACCGAGCCAGAGTGCGTTAGCGATTTTGTTGTGTGTTACGGATCGCAGAAATGCGATGAAACACTTTCAAGCGTTTAAGGAGGCATTCACGGCTCAAGTCTCTGCGGATGAAGATTGGCAGTACTTCGTTGACATCGACGAGTGGCTCGCGATCCATGGGCCGATCAACTTGAATTGACCCAACCGTCACTCCCGGCTTCCTTTATTCATAACCCACAAACAACAAGCGCGCGACATCTTAGAACAGGAGGAATGTTATGAAGCTAACGCGTATTCAGATCCGGAACTTCATGGGTCTGAAGGAAATCGATATCAAGCCAAAGGATGTCAACCTAATCAACGGACGGAACCGGCAGGGCAAGACGTCGTTGCTCAAGGCAATCGAGGCCGCGTTCCAGAGTGGTGATCAGACGGCCAAGATTCGAAAGGGTGAAAGCTCTGCGGAATTATTGGTCGAGTTGGATGGATTGTACGTCTCGCGCAACATCAACCTGGGCGAGAAATCCACGTTGTCAGTCGTCGACGGCAATGGCGAGATCCTGAAATCGCCGCAAGGGTTTCTGGACAGTGTGGTCGGCGGGTTCAGTTTCAATCCCGCAGAATTTTTCATGATGGATGGCAAGAAGCAACGCCAGTATTTGCTCGAGTCGTTACAGATGAAGCTGGCGCCCGACGACGTCACTGAGTGGACCGGTCGAGCAATCCCCACCAAATTCGCGCCTATGGCGTTTGCTCAGAACCACGGCTTGATCCTGCTGCAACGGATTGCCAAGTGGTACTACGATGCCCGGACTGCGGTCAATCGTGAAGTCGATCGGCTCATGAAAGCGGGTCAGGAACAAGCCAAGTTGGTTCCTGCAGATTTCGATTTGGAGAGTTATGATCCGAACGGACTGCAAGGGCTGTACGAGCAGGTTCGTCAAGGCGAGAACAACAATTCCCGCATGGCCACGTTGGAAAGCAAGCAAACCGACCTTAGTCGTGAGATTCTTCGCTTGGAAAAGGAACTGCGGTTGAGACGGTCTGAACTATCTACGCTTGAGGCAGAGTACAAAGATATGCGTGTTGTTGAGTTGGGAGATCTTGAACTGCAGATTGCATCGTTCGAAGAGACGCGACGGAATGCAGAGGCGACCGAAAAGTTGGTTGATCTGCGTGCCGAGTATTTTATCCAAAAGACTGAGCAGAATGAGCTCGACAGGATCGTCAAGTTTCTTGGCAATGATGCTGTTGCGAAGATGTCCGAGCGTGTCAAGTGGCCTGATACCGGCATGGAACTGCAGGTTACGGAAGATGGTCTTCTCTTCGACAACAAGGCGTTCGAAATGCTTTCGGGTGCAGAACAGATTCAGGTATCGCTCTCTATCGCCAAGGCCCTGAATGGTGACTTCAACATCGTGTGCGTTGATGGTGTTGAACGTCTCGATACCGAAACGTTCAATACGTTTGTCGCGCAGATGGAAGCCGATGCATCCACACAATATTTTGTAACGCAAGTCGGAGATCGTGTTGGTGAGGGCGTCGAGGTCTTTACGATCGACGACGGTGAAGTTGCTCCGAAGGTCAATAGCAAAGGCAACGGTAGAACCAAAAAGAAGGGAGTGTAAACCATGGCCCCAAAGGATCACGAACCATTGACGCCGTCAGAGTGCAACACGATTCTGGCGGCGTTGCGACACTATCAGGTAGCCCAAGGCATTCCGTTTGGTCTGCCACAAGGCATCGTTGATATTGCGAGAGATGGAGGTACCGAACCGCTAGGCAGTAAAGATATCGATGCTTTGTGCCAAGACATCAATTTCATGGGCCTTTGGCTCGGAGGCAAACGATGAAGCCACCCTGCAACCCTTGGTGTGGGGCCGTAGAGGGGAAAGAATGCACCTGCGAAAGGGTAGGCCGATGAGATTGTTTGTCTGGATGTTGGAATTTCAGGATGGGAGTGAGTTCGCAGACGTTATGCTGTCGGTCGGCGAGTGCAAGAAAACGTTGCGTAACTGGATCGACGAATACAACGATGGGCGTGAGGACGAGGATCGATACGGGATGCCAGGGGAACAATCGTGGGCCGAGCTTGTGAAGTTGGGTAAGGAAATGACCGAGACGGTTGACGGAACGACATGGCATATTGTTCCGGTTGCTCTCTGCCGCAGTGTCGAGATCCGAAGAATTATTCGGAATTCGTTTGTGGAGAAGATGACTCAGCCACTAAGAAAGGGAACTGTTCATGCTGATTAAGCTGTCCGATACGCTTGCCATTCCAGCGGAGGAATTTGCAATTCAAGGCAATGCGTTTCTTGGAATCCGCGATTCAGGGAAGTCGTACGCGGCGACGTGGATGGCCGAGCGGTTGCTCGATGCCGGCATTCCCTTCGTGGCCTACGATCCAATCGGTGTATGGCGTGGGCTGAAGTACGGACGTGATGGAAAGCCTGGCTATCCTGTCGTGGTGGTCGGTGCAAAGAGCCCTGATATTCCGCTGGTTCCCGAAAAGGAATACGTCGAAAGGGTCACGCGAGCCGCGATGCAACAAAACGTTCCGATTGTGTTCGATATGTTTGATGTCCATCTGTCAAAGTCGGACATCCGGAAGACGGTTCTGGCTTCGGGTAATGTCTTGCTGTACGAGAACGAGCATCAGGGTGTTCGTCACGTTTTCGTTGAGGAAGCCGCTGAATACGTTCCGCAAATCGTGCGTGATGATTCGGTCTACTCGATGTTCGACAAGCTCGGTCGCCTTGGTGGTAACGAAGGGCTTGGGTATTCGATCATCAATCAGCGGGCCGCCGACGTGAACAAATCGATCTTGGAATTGTGCAATACGCTGTTCCTGTTCAAGCAGACTGGCTCCAACACGATCACGGCGTTGCAGAAATGGATGAAAGTCGCGGGCAGTGACAATGCGCAGGAGTTGGCCGCATCACTACCACGCCTTGAAGCCGGCAACTGTTTGGTATGGCTGCCTGGTCAAACGCTTCCGCAAAGAATCAAGATACCGGAAAAGACCACGATGCATCCAAATCGTCGGGAGCCTGGGCTTTTGAAGAAAGCGATTCCCACAGATGTCTTTGAGTTCGTATCGGCCATGAAGCAAAGCATCGAAGAACAGGCTAAGACTATCATTGCGATACCCGAACCCCCGACAAAACGGAAACCTTCGGCCGAGAATCAGGTGGAGGCAATCAAGCGTGATCCTGTTGAACTGCCCGATACTCGACTGCTGGAATTGGAGTCCACAAAGAATCGTCTCGAGCTCTCGCTCGTCGCGACCAAAAAGGAACTGCAGGACGTTTTGGTCAAGATCAAGAATCGGGACGCCGTCATTGCCAACCTGCGGGACCGACTGCGGCCTGAATACGATTCGCTCAAAGCATTGTTCGCGGATCTCGACGCCGCACGGCCGGTTGGAACGGGTGATGCGGGCAAGTTCGACATCTGGCGAAGCAAGCTGAACTCTGGCGAGGTTGAGATGCTGGATCTGTTTCTCCAACGTCCGGATTGGACGAAGGTTCAGCTTGATGTGGCGATGGCAAAGAATCGGGAAACGGTCAGGTTGTACGTAAACAAGCTCACGCGCATCGGCCTTGTCGTCAAGGTCGCAAACGGCGTATGGAAACTCAACGACAAACTGTAGAAAGGAAACCATGGAGACGAAACCAATCCTACGCTGTTCAACAGTCCCGAAACGATACTGCGACGCGGTTCGAATGGGTCGAGGGTACTATCCTGCCGGCCAGGTTCGTCCCGATGCAGAATCGTACACCAAAACTGGATCGCGCACCTTGATTCAAATGTAGGCCCTGAATCAAGGTGTTGCCGAAAACAGATCAGAAAGGGCATGCTTTTGACGAGCGCACGCTTGCTCCACAAAGATTTTTATGCTTGACCGATTGAGCCAGAATGCGGATTTGCTTGATGCAAGTAAACGGGCAGATCGGTCGGAAATGTCAAGTGCCCTAGTTTTTTCAAAACTGTATTTCCCAAAGGAGAACAATGGAAAGAGATGAAATCGTGAGAACGACGCTTCACGAAGCCGTGCTGAAGTTGTTTGAGGTCGGTGGGCTTGGTAGGCCCGGGCTGGTGATGGCCTATACGTTACCGCCCGATTACGATGAAGTCCATTGGATAACGAACGTGCCGCGCAAAGAAGGAATCGTTCTGATGCGAGACGTGGCAACCAAGATGGAGGCGCAGCAGAATTGACGGAGCGGCACCATTCCATATTACCAACGCAGCAATCGTTGAATTCTCGCTCGATCTCGCTTTGGTTACAACGACCTTCCCGACTACCATTCCAATACCAAACAACACCTACTATGGTGGTAGGAATCAAGAGACTATACGAAGGGCACAAGGGAATGGAGAAATGGAAAGACAACCCCGCGAGGCCACGGCTTCGCTATCCGGCAACGCAGTTGAAGCAATTGGTTTGGCGGGTGCGCGACGTGGAAGAGATTCCCGTTGGCTTTGACCGGGCTACCGTAAACAATCCAGACGATTTGTTGCGCTATTCATTCTTGTTCAAGGATTTGCCCAATGAACGTGTTGTTGTGTTTGTATTGAACGCCAGCAATGGTGTTGTGGCCGTTGACATCGCGACGGAAGGTACGCTTAACGCTTGCCTTATCC
>CAYJNF010000186.1:0-7396 GCA_964370915.1 uncultured Chitinophagales bacterium | reverse complement strand
TTCTTAGCCCGGTTTATTCGTTTCTTCTTTCTTTATGCCCGGATGCACCCGGAACGTCCGGGTCGGGGCAAACTCGCCAAGCTTGTGACCAACCATGCCTTCGTGAACATAGACGGGCACAAACTTGTTTCCGTTATGTACGGCAAACGTGTGTCCGACAAAGTCAGGAGTAACAGTCGATGCACGCGACCAGGTCTTCACGACTTTCTTCTGGTTCGACTTATTAAGTGCTGCCACCTTCTCCTGCAGCTTCAGGCTGACGAACGGTCCTTTTTTGAGCGAACGGCTCATGCTCTTGGTTCCTTACTTTCGACGTTTGATGATGTACTTGCTCGACGGCTTCTTGCGCCAGCGCGTCTTCATACCCTTGGTGTGCCATCCCCACGGCGACACGGGATGCGGATTTCCCTGGGGTGATTTTCCTTCGCCACCACCGTGCGGGTGATCGACCGGATTCTGCACAACACCGCGCGACTGCGGACGAATACCCAGCCACCGTGACCGGCCCGCCTTGCCGAGACTCATGTTCTCGTGTTCGGAATTCCCCACGGTTCCGATGGTGGCCATGCACTCTGCCGGCACGTTGCGCATTTCGCCCGAGGGCAAACGCAACGTTACATACTTTCCCTCTTTTGCCATCAACTGCACCGACGCTCCCGCACTGCGTGCTAGCTGGGCGCCCTTGCCGGGACGCATTTCAATATTGTGCACGAACGTGCCCGCCGGAATATTGGCAAGCGGCATCGCGTTCCCGTTCTTGATTTCCGAATCGGCACCCGAACGCAGCACTTCGCCAACCTTCACGCCATCCGGCGCAATAATATAGCGCTTCTCACCGTCAGCGTACTGCAACAACGCAATGCGCGAGGTGCGGTTTGGATCGTATTCGATGGCAATAACCTTCGCGTCCATGCCCAGCTTGTTCCGCTTGAAATCAATCACGCGATACATTTGCTTGTGCCCGCCGCCATGGTGGCGCGATGTGATGCGTCCGGTGTTGTTGCGACCGCCGGTCTTCCTGAGAGGTTCGAGGAGATTCTTCTCCGGCTTCGTCTTCGTGATCGTAGCGAAGTCCGACACCGACATCCATCGGGTTCCCGGCGTCATTGGTCTGAGTTTGCGGATTGCCATAGCTTAACTTTCGGTTACACGTTCTGGAAAAATTCGATCTTGTCACCGGCCTTTAACCGCACATAGGCCTTCTTCCACGATGAGGTGCGACCGGCAAACCGGCCACGGCGCGTCATCTGCGATTTCATTTTGCCTTTGTGTGTTGCCGTCCGGACACTCAACACGGTGACATTGAATTTCTTCTCGACCGCCTGAGCAATGGAAATCTTGTTCGCGTTTTTTTCCACTTCAAACGCGTAGACACCGCTTTCCTGCATCGCAGTCAATTTTTCAGTGACGATAGGACGTTTCAGAAGTCCGACCATAATCTCTTCTCTTATTGCTTGAATGTATTGTGAAGAACCTCGACCGCGCTCTTCTGCAACAGCACGATCTGGTTGTTCACCAGATCGTACGTTGACGCCTTGTCCGCCGGCAGAATATTCAGCCGTGGGATGTTGCGCCCGGATTTGTACACGTTCTGATCGCTCTTGCCCGTGAGAAACAATGTCTTTGTTGCATCGAGCTGCAATGCTTTCAACACAGCAACCAGATCCTTTGTCTTCGGTCCGTCGAACGAAAAGTCTTCGACGACCTTGATTTGACCCTCTTTCGCTTTCACTGAAAGGGCGGATTTGCGGGCAAGCTTTTTCATCTTTGCCGGAAGATCGTGCGTGTAATCGCGCGGTTTCGGTCCGAAGATCGATCCGCCACCGATCATAACCGGCGAGCGTGACGTACCCTGCCGCGCATTGCCCGTGCCTTTTTGTTTGAACGGCTTCTTGCCGCCGCCGCGAACCTCGGTGCGGGTCTTTACCTTGTGCGTGCCCTGACGCTGATTGTCGAGATACGAGCGCACCGCCATAAAAATCGCTTGCTGGTTCGGTTCAATGCCGAAAATATCGGCGGAGAGCTTCACTGTCTCGCCGCTCTTCGAACCATCCTTTTTCAGAACTTCCAATTCCATATACCGTTTCTCCAGAAGGTAGACTCGCCGAGTCTACAACTTATGATGCAACAACTTTGTGAATCTCGAGGTAACCATTGATTGCTCCGGGCACCGAGCCCCTCACCAGCAGCAAGTTCGAGTCGGGAATAATGCCGACCACTTTCAGATTGCGAACCGTAACTTGCTCGCCGCCCATGCGGCCCGCCATACGCAACCCCTTGAACACACGCGAGGGGTACGATGATGAGCCGATTGATCCAGGGGCGCGTTCACGATCGCTCTGACCGTGGGTCCGGAAACCGCCGCCGAAGTGGTGGCGTTTCACGACGCCCTGAAATCCGCGTCCCTTCGATGTGCCAATCACGGAAACCGTGTCGCCCTTGGAAAACACTTTGTCGACCTTGATTTCCTGTCCCGGCTGCAGTTCAGCAACGCCGTTGCCGCGAAACTCGCGTACGATGCGTTGCGCCTTTGCATTCGCTTTCGCAAAATGCCCTGCAAGCGGCTTGGTCACCAGGCGCTCCTTCTTCTCATCGAAGCCGAGCTGCACCGCTTCGTAACCGTCGCGCTCTTTGGTTTTGATTTGCGTTACGAAGCACGGGCCCGCCTCGATCACTGTGCAGGGGATTACTTGACCAGATTCATCGAAGATGCTGGTCATCCCGAGTTTCTTACCTAAAAGTCCTGTCATAGTAGCATCCAAAAAATAAGCCTTGTTCAGTCGCGTATACCGCATACGCGTCCAACCGTCCCGCGGCGCACACCGCGAGCAATCACTCACATCAACTTGTCAACAAGAGTTACACTTTGATCTCGACATCGACGCCCGCGGGTAAATCAAGCTTCATCAGGGAATCGACGGTCTTGTTTGTCGAGTTGAGAATATCGATCAGGCGCTTGTGGGCGCGCGTCTCGAACTGCTCTCTCGACTTCTTATCAACGTGAGGAGATCGAAGCACAGTATACACCGTACGCTTCGTGGGTAACGGTATCGGGCCTGAGACCACAGCGCCTGTTGCCTTGACAGTCTTGATGATCTTTTCCGCAGACTTGTCGATCAGGTTGTGGTCGAACGACTTTAGCTTTATGCGAATCTTTTGCCCGGCCAATTTTGACTCCGTTTACTCTACATATCAAACGTGGCGGGCCTGCATGCTGCACACCCGCCACTGTGAATTTTACTCAACGATCTTTGTTACAACACCTGCACCAACCGTATGGCCGCCCTCGCGGATAGCGAACCGAAGTCCCTCTTCCATGGCGATGGTCGTGATAAGCTCAATCTCCATACCATCCACGTTGTCGCCCGGCATAATCATTTCCGTTCCGCCGGGAAGCGTTGCAACACCCGTGACGTCGGTGGTGCGGAAGTAGAACTGAGGACGATAGCCGGTAAAGAACGGCGTATGGCGACCGCCTTCTTCTTTCTTCAGGACGTACACCTGTGCATGAAATTTTTTGTGGGGCGTGATGGAACCCGGCTTCGCGAGAACCATGCCGCGCTCGAGATCTTTCTTGTCCACACCACGGAGCAACAAGCCGGCGTTGTCGCCGGCAGTCACTTCGTCGAGTTCCTTGCGGAACATTTCGGCGCCGGTAATCACGGACTTCATGTGAGCACCGAGACCGATGATTTCGACTTCGTCGCCAACCTTTGCACGTCCACGTTCGCAACGTCCTGTTCCCACCGTCCCTCGTCCGGTAATGGAGAATACGTCTTCCACCGGCATCAGGAATGGCTTGTCAACATCGCGCTGCGGAACCGGGATATAGGTATCAACCGCATCCATCAATTCCATAATGCACTTGAATGCAGGGTCGTCAACTTTCGAATCCGGTCTGATTGCCGCTTCCATCGCCTTCAATGCGGAGCCGCGGATAATGGGAATCTCGTCGCCGGGGAATTCATACTTCTTCAGAAGATCGCGAAGCTCAAGTTCTACAAGGTCGAGAAGCTCCGGATCGTCAACGGCGTCCACTTTGTTCATGAAGACAACAATTCTCGGCACACCAACCTGGCGGGCAAGCAGAATGTGCTCGCGTGTCTGGGGCATCGGCCCATCGGTCGCAGCAACGACAAGGATGGCGCCGTCCATCTGTGCGGCACCCGTGATCATGTTCTTCACATAGTCAGCGTGACCGGGGCAGTCCACGTGCGCGTAGTGGCGATTGGCGGTCTGATATTCGACGTGTGCCGTGGCGATCGTGATACCGCGTTCGCGCTCTTCCGGTGCGTTGTCAATCGAATCGAACGTACGAATTTCCGACAATCCCTTTTTCGCCAGCACCATGGTGATTGCTGCCGTCAATGTTGTCTTTCCATGATCGACGTGTCCGATCGTTCCGACGTTCAGGTGGGGCTTGGAACGATTAAATTTTTCTTTTGCCATTGTTTGTCTCCTTTGACCTTGAAAAGGAAAATGTTGTTCTCAGTTTCTTAACTACGCAGTAACGGCTTCTTTACCTTTGACTTTTTCGATGATCTGCTCGGACACGCTCTTGGGCGCTTCGTCATAGTGCGAGATTTCCATTGAATAGATTGCGCGGCCTTGCGTCATCGAACGCAAGGTTGTCGAGTAGCCGAACATTTCAGAGAGCGGTACGTGGGCACGAATTACCTGCGCATCTTTTCGTGGAACCATGCCCTCGATTTTGCCGCGTCGCGAATTCAGATCGCCCATCACGTCGCCCATATATTCTTCCGGGGTCACCACCTCAACGGCCATGATCGGCTCGAGAATCACGGGGTTTGCCTTCCGCGCACCCTCTTTGAAGCCGATCGATCCGGCGATCTTGAACGCCATTTCGGACGAGTCAACTTCGTGGTACGAACCGTCAAACAGCGTCACCTTCACATCTTCCACCGGATAGCCTGCCAGAACGCCGTTCTTCATTGCTTCGATAATTCCCTGTTCCACCGGTCTGATGTATTCCTTCGGCACAACACCGCCAACAATTTTGTTTTCGAATTCGAAGCCCTTGCCTTTTTCGTTGGGTCCGATTTCGAGCCAGACATGACCAAACTGACCACGGCCGCCCGACTGACGGACGAACTTGCCTTCCGCCTGAACCTTCTTGCGGATGGTTTCTTTGTACGCAACTTGCGGCTTGCCGATGTTCGCTTCCACGCGGAACTCGCGCTTCATGCGATCGACAATAATTTCAAGATGCAGCTCGCCCATGCCGCTGATGATCGTCTGCCCTGTCTCTTCGTTGCTTGACACGCGGAACGTAGGATCTTCTTCAGACAATTTCGCGAGTGCCTCTCCCATCTTTTCCTGATCGGCTTTTGTCTTCGGTTCGATGGCCACATGAATGACAGGCTCAGGAAACGTCATTTTTTCCAGAACAATCGGATCGTTCTCATCGCACAACGTATCGCCCGTGCGGGTGAATTTCAAACCCACCGCCGCACAAATATCACCGGCGTATGCAACATCAACATCCTCGCGCGTGTTCGCGTGCATGCGGAGAATACGGCTGATGCGCTCCTTCTTTTCTGACACCGGGTTGTAGACGTACGATCCGGCGTTCAGCGTTCCGGAGTACACACGGAAATACGTCAGCTTGCCGACAAACGGGTCAGTCATGATCTTGAACGCCAGCGCGCTGAATTTCTCCTTGTCCCTGATTTGCCGCGTAATGTGGTCGTTCATATTTATATGATGACCCTGAACCTTGCCTTCGTTCAAATCAAGCGGTGAGGGTAAGTAGTCAATGACTGCATCCAGAAGACTCTGAACACCCTTATTCTTGAACGAGGAACCACACAGCACAGGAATGATTGTCACTTTCAACGTGGCCCTGCGCAACACCACCATGACTTCTTTCGGCGAGATCTCCTTGCCTTCGAGATATTTTTCAAGCAGGGTGTCATCCTCATCCGAGACAGCTTCGAGCATCTTCGTACGCCATTCCGCGGCTTTCGCCTGCATGTCGTGCGGGATGTCCATGTCTTCCCAGTTCTGACCAGTGCCATCCTTGTACATGCGGGCCTTCATCGTCACGAGATCGATGATGCCTGTGAACAGGTCGCCTTCGCCAACGGGCAGTTGAATCGGGACGGCATTCGCGCCAAGGCGATCCTTCATCATCTGGACGCAGCCAAGGAAATCGGCGCCGACGCGATCCATCTTGTTGACGAACGCAATGCGTGGCACACCATACTTATCCATTTGCCGCCAGACGGTTTCGGATTGGGGCTCCACACCTCCAACCGAACAGAAGAGGGCAATGGCACCATCGAGAACACGTAGCGATCGTTCAACTTCTGCCGTGAAATCTACGTGACCCGGAGTGTCAATAATATTGACGCGATGGTTATCCCAGAAGCATGTCGTGGCAGCGGACGTAATCGTAATACCGCGCTCTTTCTCCTGCTCCATCCAATCCATCGTCGCTGCGCCATCATGCACCTCACCGATGCGATGCAACACGCCCGTGTAAAACAAAATACGTTCGGTCGTAGTTGTCTTGCCTGCATCAATGTGGGCACTGATACCGATGTTACGAGTTCGTTCTAATGGATACTGTCTTGGCATACTCTCTCTAATTCACAAATCCCCATTACCACTTGAAGTGAGCAAACGCTTTGTTCGCCTCAGCCATCTTATGCACATCTTCCTTTTTCTTGATCGCACTGCCTTCACCATTTGCCGCGGCGATGAACTCTGCTGCGAGCTTCTGCGACATCGACTTGTCTTTGCGGTCACTTGCGTAGTTGATCAGCCAGCGAATCGCCAACGCCATGCTGCGATCCGAGCGGACTTCCGTCGGTACCTGGTACGTTGCACCACCGACACGCCGGGCACGAACTTCCAACATCGGCCGCGCGTTACTGAGCGCCTTCTTGAATGTCTCAAGGCCGGGATTCTTCGTGCGTTGCTCGATCAATGCAAGCGCATCATACACAATCCGGCGAGCAAGATGTTTCTTCCCTTGCTTCATCACCGAGTTGATAAACTGGGAGATGGCGACATCACCATACTTTGGGTCCGGGGCAGTCGGACGTCTTTCTGCTCTTTTTTTTCTCACAGCTGTCTACTGATTAAGGTTTACGATTTTGCTCTCTTTGCGCCGTACTTGGAACGGCCCTGCTTTCGATCAGCAACACCAGCGGTATCAAGTGTCCCGCGAATAATGTGGTAACGAACACCAGGAAGATCCTTCACACGACCACCTCGAATCATCACGATCGAGTGCTCCTGCAGATTGTGTCCTTCACCAGGGATGTATGCTGTCACTTCAATTCCATTTGTTAAACGTACGCGCGCCACTTTTCGAAGAGCCGAATTCGGTTTCTTCGGTGTTGTCGTATAGACACGCGTGCAGACCCCA
>CAYJNF010000185.1:0-7437 GCA_964370915.1 uncultured Chitinophagales bacterium | reverse complement strand
GCCGAGGAGGTCGCGACGCGTCCACGCGCTGCCGTTCCACTCGTGGTAGGTGATGGGTCCTACGACATCGCCCGCGCAGAACACGACTTCGGGTCTCCCGCCTCGTTTCAGTTGTCCGACCGCTGCCCGGCTGAACTTCTGAGTGTTATCGATTATCTCGACAGTGAAGTTGGTTCCGCCGGTGTGTTTGAGCCAGCGTCCGGCTCCGACGATATCGATCTTGCCGTCATTGTCGATGTCGCCCGAAGCAAGTCCTTCGTGCGTGACCGGGTCAGAGGGGTGGGTGAAGATTGGCGTGAACGTCCAGGGTTGAGTTGCTCGTGGATCTGCCGGAATCTCGGCCAGCATCAACGAGCGGGAGTTCTGGTTCCAAAATGCAAGCTCGGCTTTTCCATCGCCATCAAAGTCGCCAAACATCTCATCGTGATGATAAGACGTGCCGGTATTCTTCACGAGGCGGCGGGTCCAGGGCGTGTTAACAGCATAGTTCGGATAAGGGTTCTCCCACCACCAGACTTGATTGCTTCCGGAATCACCTCCGAACACAATATCGTCATCACCATCCTGATCAATATCGTAGTACGCACCGCCGGCTTCAATCCGCAGAGCAGTATTGTCAACGATATACTTGGTCCACGTCGTGCCCGTTCTCCTAAACCAGACGACGGACGGAGCCGCGCTTCGCTCACCGATGATGAAGTCGGAAACTCCATTCTTGTCAACATCCAGAACTAGTGCTGCTGTTTGTTCTGATCCACCGTTGGGAGGCGGGAGCGCTCCAGTCTTACTCGAGAGTTGAGTCCATGTGATTGATTGTGCAAGGACGTGCGTTGAGAACACCCAGAACAGAATGGAAGGACCAAGTAGGAAAGACAGAAAACGTTGGATTCGAAGCTGCATGTTTACCCCCTTCACACGAAAGTGATACAAATCTATGAGGAGCCCCCGGGGCTCATGGAACTTGTGTCGCTTTGTTCAGATTTCCGAACAACATATTCACGTCGGCAGCGCTGACGATGAGCATTCACAATCATCATCTCCAGGTGATTCCGATGTCGGACAACAATATAGTGATTTCCGAACTCGATTCGTGGACATTCTCATACGCACAAAGGCACAAGAACCTGCCACGTGTAACGCTATGGTACCTGTGAGCTTCTGTTCAAGTTGCCGAAGATGACATTGGCATCCGTTGCCGTCGTAATGCCGGAAAGATTCGTATCCTGCAGCAGATATCCCGACTGGTTGAATGCACTGAACACAGCGTTTGCATCCGATGAACTTATGATGGCCGAGAGATTCACATCTCCTGCAGTCAGACCAAAGACCCCGCTTTCCAATTGCGATAATGCCGATGATCCAAACGCCTTGGACTGGCTTGAACTGAAATCATAGAGTTCGCCCGACTGGCTCAAACTGACAGTGCTTGCGCTCATCACGGCAAGATGGTTGCGATGCCGGACGACAACGTAGTAATTGCCATTCGCAATGCCATCAAACAAGAGAGGGCTTATTCCGTCCATGTCGACAACTGTTCCATTGGACTTGACGAAGCCGGCTCGCGTCGCGACTTTGGTGTTTGCCGCTGTTCCGGTTCGCAGTTCGACCAGCACCCAATCCGTTACACCGCCGGGGATCGCTGGGACATTTTCCGTGCCCGCGTAATTCCAGGGAGATCCACTATAGGGTTGGGAAACGGGCAAGACAGTCCGGATGGTTGTTCGCATGCTATCGCCGTTCGCGTCATAAGACCCTTGCAGCATCAATCTCAGAGGTACGTACACCGACTGAACTGAAATGCCACTCGTGCCCGCGTGATAGTTTTGGAGTACCTCGGCTTGCGAAAGATCGCGATTGTAAATGGCTGCCAGGTGAAACTCGCCGAGCCAGGGACGGTCATTTGTGAGTTCATTGGCAAGAGCAAGCTTGTAATCAGTCCACGTGGAAAAATCACCGGCAACCACTTCACTCGATTGCTCAACGCCGTCGATGAATATTTTTGTCAGACCGGCATTACTCCGTGTTACAACAACATGATGAAGGTTATTTGTGACGGTTCCTGATGCGGTGATGAGTGAGGGTATCCCGTTTGCGTTTGTTTCAGAAGTCCGTCTGCGTAGTTCAAACGCGTCTGTCGCCCCTCTGGTCGCTCCCTGTCCCAGTGTGAAATTCCGGTTGCTCAGATCAGACGACATCGTCAAAATTCGAGCCGGGCCGGACTGAGTCAGACTCGCTGACCGTATCCAGGTTTCCGCAGTTATCTCGTTTGTTGCGGTGCATGCGTTGAAGACCTTCGTCGCGTTTGCAGTTGATGAGATGATCGTGCTGACGTTGACGCTGATGGAGCCATCAGACCATGTAACATTTGCCGGATTTGCAATTGTAAGATTCAGCGGCGACCCAACGCCGGAGACATCATTAACTATTGTTCCGCTCCCTTCTGAGAAGGTATAGAGGACCTGGATGCCATCATTCACCCGCGTTGGCTGGGGGATCACAGTGAGGATGGCGATGTTGCTCAGTATTGTTTCGAACGAATTCGTTGCAATACACCGAAAAGAACTTCCATTCTCTTCAGCTGTCACTGCTGGAGTGACATACGAGGAACCTGCAGCGCCCGATATGTTGACGCCATTCTTCTGCCATTGGTATTGTATCGGGCCGGTACCCGTTGCGACGACAGAGAATGTCGCCGTCTGTCCGACGATGCCGGTTGTGTGAGCAGGTTGAGTGGTAAAGGTCAGTGCGCCGCCGAGGACTGTGAGTGTTGCTGCATTGCTTGTTGCCGTTCCCAATGTATTTGAGACAATGCAACGAAATGCCGAGCCATTATCGGCCGGCACGGTTGCCGGAGTTGTGTATGAAGTTGAGGTTGCACCGGAGATGTTCACAGCGTTCTTTTGCCATTGGTATGCGAGAGTCGATCCGGTTGCTGTGACCGAAAATATTGCTGTTGTTCCGGCACTCACCTCCTGATTGGCCGGGTGCGTAACAATAGACGGCGGAGTCACGCCATCGATAATCAGGTTTTCCCACATCTCGAGGGGTGAGCCATGTGAATTCACGACGTCATGCGCATTGGACCCAACAATATCTATGTCTCCGTCAGAACCCATGTCAGCTATGCGGAGATTGTGAATGCCCGTTGTCGCAACGATCTGTTCATTCCACGAAAGTCCTGCTCCGCTGTTCAGATACACACTGATGTTATCCGGGTCGTTGCAGTAGTGCCCTTCGCCGGTGACGACATCGATGTCTCCGTCGAGATCAATATCTCCGGTCTTGAATGTGTGGATGCATTCTGTTGACGCGTCAATGATGTGCTCAACCCAGGGGCCTGTCAGGGGATTTGAAGTCTCGTACCATGAAAGTCTTCCGGCGAATCCTGCCGAGGGGGAAAACAAAACATCATTGCGTCCATCCGCGTTGATATCCCTGATATGAACTCCAACCGAAGTGGGCCAGTTGGTGTCGATCACCCGTTCCGTCCATGTATCGAAACGGGGATCGCCACCAGGCTTTGGGTTCTGATACCAGTAGCTGTTGATCGCAATGTCGAGGTCACCGTCATGATCGATGTCGCCGAGTGCCGATCCTTCCCAGGCGCGCTGACTGATAATCACGCTTCGCCATGTGAGGCCGGGTTCCTGAAAGAAGATCGTGAGCGTGTTGTTCCGCACGACGATATCAAGTTTTCCATCCTGATTGATGTCGCCGAGTTCGACGTCGTGCGTTGTCGCGTTCGCAACAAAGTGCCGTGTCCACGTGTCGGTGGAAGGATTTCCGGCGGGGCGCGGATTCTCATACCACCACACGGAGATGCCGTAATCGATGCCGCGCGTGATAACAATGTCCGGATCGCCATCGCCGTCAATGTCGCCGAGCTGCATGTCGGTACTGAATGAGCCTGTGTCGACGACTGTTTTCGTCCACGCCGGCGCTTTGTACCAATATATCCCGTCTCTGTATCCGTCGCCGCTCGCGTTCACAACATCGGGAAGTCCGTCGCCACTGATGTCGCCAACTGACGTTGTGTGTGGATGTCGCGGATTCTGCGCATCGATGAGCACATAGCGAAACGAGACCGCAGAATCGGAACTATCCGATGAAGTGGCAGCCAGACCGTTTTGCCATCCCAATCGGAGCAAGAACAGTAGGATCGTCACCACGCGGTAAAGGTAATTCGTATTTTTTGTGCGCATTACTCCCTTTAGGGCATTGTCTTGGACATCGGTTCATTGGTACAACAGAATACTACAGAAAACAGCGGGAGGAAGATCAGAGGGGTATAGCTCGTCAACCCGTGCGCAATATAGCGTACAAGGTCTTTGGATGCAACCTTTTTTTGTTTGGCGTCAGAATGAAGTGGGACTGTCTATGACGACCTAAGGCACCCGACTTGATACATTGAGGTTTGATAAGACGACGTTCGCATCAGATGCCGTGACGACGCCTGAAAGGTTCACATCGCCCGCCTCATAGTCGTTACGATTCAGCGCGTTGAAGACCGCGTTTGCATCAGCAGCCGTAACGATGCCGGATGCGTTGACATCACCGGCGTAAAGTGCGAAACGACCATCGCCAACGCGTATCATCGGGGAAGCGCCGTAAGCCTGGGAATTTGACAACGAGAAATCGAACAAGGAGCTGGCGTAATCAAGTGTTGTCGGGGTTGCGCTCATGATATCGACGTGGTTCCGATGACGCGCCACGATATAATAGCTGCCAGCCTGAACGCCGTAGAACGATACGGGGCTGGTTCCATCCAAGTCGACGATGTTGCCATCCTTTGTCAGAAGTGCAGCACGCGATCCGGCGTATGATGCCGGATTGGCGGTTGTGCGCAATTCGAGCAACACCCAATCAACAACTCCCGGGGGCATGGTCGAGACGCTGTCGCTCCCGCCATAGTTCCACGGAGCTTGACCAAACGGGTGAAGCCTGGGAAGCAATCCACGCAAGTCGGTTCTCATGCTGTCACCGTGATCTACGAATGGGCCCTGCAGCAGCGCTTTGGAATGTACAGTGATAGCTCCGTTGTTACGGAAGTAATCGATCAGGCATGCAAATGGAGGATTGCTTCCTGCGTTTCCGGCAAATGGACCCATGGAATGAACAGTGAGCGAATGAGAGAAGCCGCCAGACGTTGTCCATGTTGTTCCATCTGTTGAAGAGGCGAATGTCCATGCATTGCCACTACGATTGAGGCGCATGTACAATGGTGCAACGCCGTTCATGCCAAGCGAAGTCTGGAAACGAAGTGTCGGATTTCCGTTGACAAAACTCGCACCCAGCGCTTTGATCGTTGAGCCATCGGATTGGAGGTTGAACCGCAGAAAGTTCGCCGAATCCTGTTGCACGATTATTCCTTCGAGTTGGTACTGCGCATTCAACGGCGTGTCGAATTTTGTTTCGATTTCAAAATCGGCATTGTTGCAGTTCTGCATGATGCGCGGAGCCATGTTTCCTTCCGTCCACACATCGTGCGATATTCCGCCCGGTACGCCAATCGAAAGCTGTGTTCCGTTCACGCTTACGACGGCGTCGCTCTTCGGGTTGATGAACGTCCAGAGGGCTGTGTTGAGTTGCGTCCGGTTGAATTCGTCCGACACGATATTTGACGGGGGAGGGCCGCCCGTAACGCTCAACGTTGCTTGCAGTGTGGTATCCGCGCCAAAGCTATTCGAGAGAATGCATCGGTACAGGGTGCCATTGTTCGAAGGAAGAAGTGTAGGGGTTGTATAGCTGGCACTGGTAGCGCCCCCAATGTCGATATTGTTTTTCTGCCACCGGTACACGAGTGAACTACCCGCGGCGGTTACAGAAAAGGTGGCAGTCTGTCCGACGACAACGGACTGGTTTGTTGGTTCGGTGACGATGACGGGAGGTCCAACGCTATCAATGAGTGTATTCTCCCACATCTCAAGCGGTGAACCGTGAGGGTTGACCACTTCAGTCGAATTACATCCCACAAGATCCATATCGCCGTCATTTCCAATGTCAGCAATACGGAGGTTGTGGATGCCGGTTACTGCGATCGTTTGTTGGTACCATGAGAGCCCACCACCAAGATTCACCCAAAGGATAATATCGTCCGGATCGTTGCCCCAGTGTCCCTCGCCCGTGATAATGTCGAGATCGCCGTCGAGATCAAAGTCTGCGGCCTTGAATGTGTGAACGGGGTCTGTTGCCGGATCTATGATGTGTTCTGTCCATGGTCCGGTGAGAGGATTGGTTGACTCGTACCAAGAAATCCTTCCCCCGAAGGATGCACCAGATGGTGATAGCACAATGTCATTCCGTCCATCACCGTTGATATCTGCAAGGGTGACGCCAACTTGGTTTGACCACCCGGAAACGACAAAATGTTCAGCCCAAGGTGTTGTCAAAGGGTTTCCCAACGGCAAGGGATTCTCGTACCAATATCCGTTGATTGCAATATCAAGATCGCCATCGCTATCGATGTCGCCTATCCCTGTCCCGTCTTTGGGCCGGCCGCTGATAGTGACCTTCTGCCATGTTACGGCGGGCCCTTGAAAATATATGACAAGCGTGTCGCGTCGAATGACAATGTCGAGTTTCCCGTCCTGATCGATGTCGGCCAACTCCACATCGTGCGATGGAAGGTTGTCAATGAAGTGGCGTGTCCATGTCGCAGTTGTCGGATTACCAAGCGGTCGAGGATTTTCGTACCACCAAAGCGAAATCCCTGAGTCAAACCCTCGGAGAGCGACGAGATCGATATCGCCGTCACCATCAATATCTCCATTCTGCCTGTCACCGGGGAACGACCCTGTGTCAACCAGGGCCTTTGTCCATGCAGGATAGCGATACCACCACAAGCCATCGGTGTAGCCGTCGGCGCTGGCGTTCGTGATATCAACAAATCCGTCTCCGTCAATGTCTCCGACTGTTGTCGTGTGGGGATGGCGCGGGTTCTGTGCGTCAATCAACACATAACGGAATGGCACCACAGACTGTGCCGATGCCGTCGACGCGAAGAGCAATAAACTCCCGAGCACCGCAGAAAGTGCGTTGTGCATTTTTCTAGTAGAATGAGTTTGGGTGAGTGCGAATTGCTTTTCTCTGACGATTACGGAACCTGACTTGACTTGTTCAGGTTTCCGAACATAATGTTGGCGTCCGAACTCGTAACGATGCCGGAAAGATTCGCGTCGGCCGCAAGGTATCCCGGCTGGTTCAACGCACCGAACACGGCGTTGGCGTCAGAGGCGGTTACGATGCCCGACACGTTGACGTCTCCCGCGTAGAGGGCGAACCGACCCGTTCCAACCTGCATCATCGGCGATGCGCCATAGGCTTGAGAGTTTGCAGAAGAGAAATCATAGAGTGTGCTTGTCTCGCTCAATGATACTGGAGACGCGCTCATGACATCGATATGGTTTCGGTGTTGGAGCACGATGTAGTAGGTGCCTG
>CAYJNF010000184.1:0-7453 GCA_964370915.1 uncultured Chitinophagales bacterium | reverse complement strand
ACGAACTCACGAGATGACCAAAACGCTTGTCATAGGATTTGGCAACACATTGCGGGGTGATGATGGCGCAGGACAACATGCTGCAATCCGTATAGCTGCGGCATATCCGTATGTCGATTGCCTCAATTTGACCGAGCTTGTTCCCGAACTTGCAGAGACAATGTCGTCCTATGACCGGGTAGTCTTCGTTGATGCGAGTGTCGGGACAACCGTTCTTCGCTGGCAAATTCTCCATCCACCGCTTGAACAAACCCCGCCCCGGACACATGCATTGTCGCCGCAGGAACTTCTGCTGCTCACCATCGAATTGTACGATCACTGCCCGCGCAGGGTGGAACTCGTTGAAATCCCGGCAACAGATTTTGGGTATTGCGAACAGCTGTCACCGTTGTCGGAAATCATGGTTGAGCAATTTGTCGCGCTGTTCGGCGAAACACAAGACATCGGAAGCATCGAGGATGTTGAATTGTGGATGAACGGACTCACATCAAAACAGGCTCTCCCCCAATTGCTTCGTTCGGATTTTCGGATTTCCTGACGGACCGCTGCGCCGTCAGCACGCCCCGCGTTCTACCACGACTTCACACGGTGAGGCGGCATAGACTTCCACACTTCCTGCCTGCGCAAACGGCTGCATAAAGCGGTTCACGCTCTCTTTATCTTTCGCCTCGACGATCAGGTACAGCGTGTGCCGGCCATCCGCGACCGCTTCACTCCGGATGTTGATGCCAAATCGCTGCGCGTTTTCCTTCGACAAATGCTGCAGCAGCATCGGCGCCATCGTGCTATCCTGCGCCGGGCAACGCTCCGCAGGGTGTGTGTGTTGCACTACGAACAATGTCATCACGTTCTCCTTCTCTCAAACCCATTGAGAATTAATTGTTGACCATTGGCAATTCGGTTCACAATCGATCTTGTCTCCACCACTCCATCATTCCATCACTCCAACAATCCATTACTCCTCAGTATCTCGGTAGCGATGGGTCAACCCGTACTGCCCACTGGTCAATTCCACCGACGAGGTTTTTCACCTTCTTGAACCCAAGTTGTTTCAGCAGATCCACCGCCCGCGCACTCCGTGTTCCATGATGGCAGTGAACCACAATCTCTTTCGCTGAATCAAGCTCGTTCACGCGCTTCGGCAAATCATTTAGCGGAATCAGGTAGCCGTTCATGTTCGCGATGCGATATTCATGCGGCTCGCGTACATCGAGAACGAACACATCGTCGTGGTTGTCAAGCCTCGTCTTCAGTTCGTCCACAGAGATTTCGAATTCACGCTGCGATTCGCCGTTCGTCGGCTGGGGTGCAATACCGCAGAACGCCTCATAGTCGATGAGATGGTCAATCGTCGGGTGGTTGCCGCAAATCGGGCAGTCCGGATTCTTTCGCAGTTTCAGCTCGCGGAACTGCATCGTGAGCGCGTCGAGCAGAAGCAACCGTCCGATGAGCGGCTTCCCGATGCCCACAAGCAGCTTGATCGTCTCCGTTGCCTGGATTGTTCCAATGATCCCGGGCAAAACTCCGAGCACTCCACCCTCGGCACAACTCGGCACAAGCCCCGGCGGCGGCGGTTCTGCATAGAGACAACGATAACACGGTCCTTCTTCGGCATAGAAGACTGACGCCTGACCTTCAAACCGGAAGATGCTTCCGTACACGTTGGGCTTCTTTAGTAAGACGCACGCGTCGTTCACAAGATAGCGCGTTGGAAAATTGTCCGTACCATCCACCACTACGTCATAGTCCCTGATGATGTCGAGTGCATTCTCCGACGTCAATTGCGTGTGGTACGTTTCGACATGAACATGCGGGTTCACGCCGTTGATTCGCTCCTTTGCCGATTCAAGCTTCGGACGCCCCACATCATTGGTCGAGTGAAGAATCTGACGCTGAAGATTAGAGTAATCCACGACATCAAAATCTACTATGCCGATGCGTCCAACGCCGGCTGCCGCCAGATACAAACCAAGCGGCGAGCCGAGTCCGCCCGCGCCGATGAGCAGCACACTGGATGCCTTCAGTTTTGTTTGTCCGTCAAGCCCCACTTCCGGCATAATCAGATGGCGACCGTACCGCCGGAATTCTTCCTGCGAAAGTTTCGTCTCATCCTGCACTGCAATCATGCGTCACCTCCTGCAATCGAGGGGATGATACTGACCGTATCATTTTCCTTGAGTGCCGTCTTCTCTTGCTGCAGATAGCGAATGTCTTCATCATTCAAATACACGTTCACGAAAGCGCGCAGCTTGCCGTCGTCAGTGTACAGGTGTTTGCGCAAAGCGCCATAGGTTGAAGTAAGATGATCCAATACCTCACCCACCGTTTCGCCTTCTGCAAGTACCGCTTCCTTCTTATCAGTGTAGGCCCGTAGCGGAGTGGGAATCAAGATTCTTGTTGCCATGTTGTCTTCCTCTGTGTAAGAGATGAATCGTAATTGAGATTAGTCATCGATGGATGAATTCTCCGTCGAGCACAACAAGTTCTTCTTCATCAAACGCTGAGCGATCGTCGCGCAAAAGCCATGAACGAGTGACAGCCGGAATTCCTTTCTCCACCGACACAATCACGTACGAGAACCAGGGAAGTGCGTGATCAAGGTCGAACTGCGAGGGCTGCGCCGGATGGTCGGGATGCGAGTGATAGAGGCCCAGAATTTGCACGCCTTCCTTTGCGGCATACTCCTCCGCGTGCTTGTAGTCTTCCGGCGTGATAAGGTAGCGCCGCGTTCTGTTTTCATCTTTCGTATTGCGAATCTCCAGCACGTCGCATACATGTCGCGTTGTGTCGTTATCGGTTCCCAGTAAAACACCGCAACATTCCTCGGGGTAGGTTTGCATCGCGTGAAGCTTGGCTTTGTGAAACGCGGTATGGTTCATCTCAATCATGTCAGTTCTCCCACAAGGGATCGTTCAGATATTTGCTGCCGTCATCAGGAAAAATTGTCACCACCGTTCCCTCATCAAGATCGCGGGCAATACGCAGTGTCGCGACCAACGCGGCAGCTGAGGAAATACCCACCAGCAAACCCTCTTCACGCGCAAGACGCTTTGCCATGGCATGGGCATCTTCGGTGGACACCTCGATATTGCTGTCCGCGAGTGTCGGGTCGAATATTCCCGGCACCAGTGCGGAATCGAGATGCTTCATCCCCTCAAGACCGTGCAGCGGAGAATCGGGCTGCACAGAAAAGCACTTGATGCTGGAATCCAACTCCTTCAAACGCCGCGACGTGCCGATAAACGTTCCGGTGGTTCCCAGTCCGGCAACGAAGTGCGTAATCCGTCCTGCAGTCTGTTCGAAAATCTCAGGAGCAGTCGATTTGTAATGTGCTTGCCAGTTTGCCGGATTGTTGTACTGATCAGGATAAAAGTACTTTTCCGGATGGTCATGAACAAGGTCACGAACAAAGCGCTGCGCCCCGTCGGTGCCTTCGAGCGGACTCGTGTAGGTCACCTCTGCGCCATAAGCAGCGAGCATTCGCTTTCGCTCCAAACTTGCATTTGCCGGCACAGCGAGATGTACACTATAGCCAAGCACCGCTCCAATCATTGCATACGCAATGCCCGTGTTGCCGCTCGTCGCATCAAGAATGATTTTGTCCTTCGTCAGTTCGCCGCTCCGCTCCCCTTCGCGGATCATGTTGAGAGCGGCACGGTCTTTCACAGAGCCGCCGGGGTTGTACCATTCCGCCTTGGCGTACACAGCAACGCCTGCATGCACGCTCCCCCGGGCAATGCGTTCCAGCTTGAGGAGCGGCGTATTCCCGACGTGGGAAAGTATGCTACCATTCCTCGCTACGGATTTTTCAATTGCATGTATCATAACATACTCAAAGAACAGAAATAGTTCTTGCGAAACTTCTTGACAAAATGGGAATTCGTAAGGACGCTGCTGATGAACGCTTCGGTTCAACAACAGCAACGACAGATGCAGCGAAGGGAGTACGCGCAGGATGCCTTCAGGGTGAAGGCATAAACACGGGGCGATATGCTGTGACGATCAATCATGTGAAGAACAGTTTGCGACAAGCGCGTCGCGGTTGCATAATAGCGTTTTGGGAAGCGTTTATCAAACACTCCCAATTTCACGGAACTACTATCCTACTTAACGCACTTCGGGCGGAAATAGTTCACGGCCGCCTTTAAGTCTTCCGTATGGTCGTAGTGGTGGCGGGTTTCTTCCTGCTCTTTCGGAAATGTACAATGGACTCGCGTTGATTTTCGGAGTGATTTTCGGTTAATTGCATCTGCTTACTTTGGTCCGTTCCACATTTCTTTTGGCCGTCAGCCGCTCATGTCAACTCCCCTGATGAAGCAATACGCGCAAGTGAAGGCGAAGTATCCCGACACGATACTGCTCTTTCGCATGGGGGATTTCTATGAGACGTTTGAGGAAGATGCAAAGACTGCTGCAAAGGTCCTCGGCATTACCCTCACGAGACGCGGCAATGGTGCAGCCGGCGAGATTCCGCTGGCCGGATTTCCTCATCATGCCCTCGACGCATATTTGCCAAAGCTTTTGAAAGCCGGATACCGCGTTGCAGTGTGCGAGCAGCTTGAAGATCCGAAGTTCGCAAAAGGAATTGTCAAACGCGATGTGATCGAAGTGGTGACACCCGGCGTTGCGTTCTCCGACAAAGTCCTCGATCAGAAACAAAACAATTATCTCGCCGCGATCTCGCTGCCATCGGCGGTGGCGACTGGAACGGATATCGTCGGTCTCGCCTTTGTCGATGTTTCGACTGCGGAGTTCAACGTCACGGAACTTCCACTCAAGCAGCTTGCCGAGCAGATCGCTGCCATTGCGCCGGCTGAACTTCTCGTCCAGAAGCGCGACGTCGTTTCGCTGCAACAACTCCTGAACAACTCATACAAAGGCCTCTACACAAAGATCGAAGATTGGGTTTTCACATTCGATTACGCGTACGAACAGCTTATCTCGCAGTTCAACACGCAGTCATTGAAGGGTTACGGCGTTGAAGAGATGAAGCAGGGCGTCGTTGCAGCAGGCGCGGTGATGAATTATCTGCAAGAGACGCAAAAGTCCAATCTGCTCCACATCAAAAAGGTGACGCGGCACGACGTCGGGGACTACATTATTCTCGATCCGTCCACGAAACGGAATCTCGAAATCACGTCATCGATTGCAGGAACAAACGAGGGTACGCTCTTCTCCGTGCTTGACAAGACGGAAACGCCGATGGGCGGACGGATGTTGAAGCGGTGGATCAACCAGCCGCTGAACAAACTGGAAGCAATCAGGCAGAGGTTGGGCGCTGTTGATGAGCTTGTACAAGAACGGGAGATCAGAGGTCAGACGTCAGAGATCCTTGCCCGGATTGGAGATCTGGAGCGGCTGAACACCAAGATCTGCACGGGGCGCGCAACGCCGCGAGACATCATTGCGCTGAAGTTCATCCTGCTGGAGGTCGGCAATCTCAAATCGCAAATAGCAAATCTATCGGCCGAGACGCTGAACACCATCCATGATCGCCTGCAACCTCTGCCCGAAATTATTACACTGATTGAAACGGCGATCGAGCCTGATCCGCCGATGGCGCTCTCGGATGGTGGTGTGATCAAGAAAGGCTTCAACCCGGAATTGGACGAACTGCGGAACCTCGCGTTCAACGGTAAGACCTGGATCGCCGAGCTGCAGAAATCCGAACGTGAGCGGACGGGCATCTCGTCCCTGAAAGTCGGCTTCAACAATGTGTTCGGCTATTACATCGAAATCACCAACACACACAAAGACAAAGTTCCCGCCAACTACATCCGCAAACAGACGACGACCAATGCGGAACGGTACATCACACCGGAGCTGAAGGAATACGAGGAGAAGATTCTGCACGCTGAGGAAAAGATGCTTGCGCTTGAGACGCAGCTCTTCAACACGCTGCGACTCCAGATCGCCGAACAGGCGATGGCGATTCAGACCAACGCACATTTGATTGCCGCGTTGGATTGTTTTGTCTCGCTCGCAACGACTGCTGTCGAGTACAGTTATGCGTGTCCCGAGGTCAACGATTCATCTGCACTGGAGATTGTGGATGGCCGGCATCCGGTGATTGAGCAACTGCTGCCGCCGGGTGACAAGTACGCGCCGAACAACGTCGTGCTCGACATTGAGTCGAACCAGATCCTGATCATCACCGGCCCGAATATGAGCGGCAAGTCGAGTTACCTGCGGATGGCGGGGCTTATTGTGTTGCTGGCACAGATAGGAAGCTTTGTTCCGGCGAAGAAAGCCGTTGTTGGGTTGGTGGACAAGATTTATACACGCGTTGGCGCAAGCGACAACATTGCGTCGGGCGAAAGTACGTTTCTCGTCGAGATGCACGAGGCGGCGCACATTGTCAACACTGCGACGAAACGGAGTTTGATTTTGTTGGATGAGGTTGGGCGCGGCACCAGCACGTTCGACGGCATCAGCATCGCCTGGTCGCTCACGGAGTACTTGCACGAACGCGTGGGCGCACGGACGTTGTTTGCAACGCATTATCACGAGCTGAACGAGCTTGCGGATCTGTTTCCCCGCATCAAGAATTACAAAGTGGAAGTGCGCGAGTACGGGGACAAGGTGATCTTTCTTCACAAGGTAACACCGGGTTTCGCCGATCACTCGTACGGCATTCAGGTTGCGCAGATGGCGGGACTGCCGGAAGAGGTGACGGAACGGGCGAAGAAGATTCTGAAGAACCTGGAAGGATCGGAGTTGACGGTGCATGGAGAGGCAAACAGGGATTCTGGATTGGCGATTCCGGATTCTGGTAAGAAGCGGAAAGGTCGCGTTGCACCTGAGGTGCAGATGACGTTGTTCGAGATGAAAGACGATGCGCTGCGCGAGGAGTTGAAGAAGATTGATGTGGAGAAGATGACACCGCTCGAGGCGCTACAGAAGTTGGCGGACTTGAAAAGTAGAATGACAAACGGCTAATGGTATGCTTCCTTGCGATCAACGAAACTGTCATTCTGAGTTTCATGACCACGCCGAAAAGCGGGCGTAGCTATTTGGGGCATTGAACTCAGCAGTCAGGGCTAAAGCCCAATGCTGCGTTGTGTTTTTTGTCCCCCAGTCTGTCTACGACCCATAGGGAAGGCTGGGGTTAGGGTGGCCCGATAACCCCATCATTTATGATGGGGGAGAAGACTACACACGCTTTTCGGCTTTAGCCATGACTTCAGAATTTTGGTTCATTAGCAACGTAGTCCCGATGTTCCTGCAATCGGGACGAAGTGAAGAATCTCGACAAGTCGATCTACGATCCTCTACGAGGTCGTAGACCCGTAGGGAGTCGTCGTCCAGAACGCGGCAATTGTTCATAATCAAGATTCTGGATTCTTCTCTACGAGACCTAGGTCGGCTCTTGAATGCGAGCCTCAGAATGACGAATAAACTTTCTCGATAAACTCACATCCCGCAACATCCGTAAGACAATGGTGCACGGTTG
>CAYJNF010000183.1:0-7482 GCA_964370915.1 uncultured Chitinophagales bacterium | reverse complement strand
AGCGTCCAGCTGCTTGGATTTCCAACGTACCCGCCCGTAGGTGTCGCAGCAAGTACCGCGAGAACCGATCGGGGCGATGGCACTATAGACCGCACGTAAGGTTGGGATGGGTTGCTTATATCAATACAATAGATATGCCCCAGGCCTATCTTGACGTAGGCGAGTCTTCCCTTTACGGAAAGGTCAATCATACCCGGGGTGATCGGCAAATCGGCAATGATCCGCGGGGAGAGAGCGTTCCTCAGGTCGATCACAAGAAGATTGCTTCCGTTGCTAATCGCATACGCGATTGAGTCTTGTATGATAAAGTTTCCTACCCCGCCGTCTCTGACAAGTTCCAAAATTGTTCTCGGATTGCGCGGGTCGGATGCATCAAGCCAGAGTAGCGTCCTTCCACACCCTGTCAAAATGTATTTGCCCTGCACCGCAACTCCACCGCAGTAGCCCCACGCCCAACTTCCCACCAGGTCCAGGGATGAATCAAGCTGTGTCGAAGCCGGGCCGAGCATCTTCATACGTTCAGTCCAATGACGACGCAGAATCAGTTCCTGAGACTGTTCCTGTGCATTGCCAACCTGAACGAGGAGGAGCGCAACCAACAAGACTGTGAGTCGATTAAGGGTCCCACGAAGTTTTAGAACGGAATCAAATGGCGCGTGCCTTGAAGTGACAGCCTCGTCGGAAGGCAGAACTCTCTCAAAGGCGGCCATGCAAAGGACAGGAGTGCCAACGCGTGCCATGTTTACTCCTGTATTTCGGTGGTTAGAGCAGTTGTGAAACTGTACAAATAAATGCGAGGGATGTCAAGTCCATTTATAAGAAAATGCGAAACTCATAACAAGACTTTCGCTGAACAGTTTCTATCATAGCATCCCCCCAGCACGTCCGCACAATCCATTGAGCCACAATCCCTTCCACTCCAATTACACGCTCTCGGTTACATTGCTCCTCATCTAACACGCAGGAGAACCCGAGTTCAACAGACTCTTCCGAACGCAACTTGACAATGGAGAAAACTTGTGGGGCAACCGAGGGTTGCGTATGCAACATGAAATGAACAAGTATTCAATACGCGCCGGAGGTGAGATGCGAAACGTTCATGTGAATGTCAATTGCATGTGATCATGTGAAGTAGTCGGGTGATGATGCCATTTACATCCAACCATTCTGGAGTGAGCTGTTCGTCCGAAGGTAGTTCGAAAGGGGGTTGAGCCCCCTCCGGGGTTTTGGGGCTATGCATTCTCGCTGATCTCTGGCTTCCGACTTCTCGATCTACGATCCCGTAGGGAGTCTTCGACAGACCTCTCGCTTCTCCCCCGCAGAAAGGCTCGGGCATTAGTCTTGCAGTCTCACATGCGATTGTGTATATTGCTCGCAGTTTCTCCCCACTTTCCGTTGCTTCCTACACTCTGAGGTTTTAATGACCAAGGTCATGATTATCGATGATGACGATGCGATCTGCGCCATCCTCAAAGACGTTCTGGAGATTGAAGGATATGAAGTTACTTACTCTCTTTCGGGTGAAGAGGGAGTAAAGAAGTACATGGATGAGTTGCCCTCGGTTCTGTTGCTTGATCTTCGTCTGCCGGGAATGGACGGCTTGCAGGTGCTCAAGGAAGTGATCTCGTTCGATCCGGATGCGATCGTCATTATGATCACCGGCTACGGCTCTGTGGATTCTGCTGTGGGAGCGATCCGTATGGGCGCAACAGATTACTTGCAGAAACCGCTGAGCAACGATGAGATAACCTATAAGATCGAGACCGCCCTTCGCAACAAGACGCTGATGAAGGAGTTGAACTATCTGAAGGAATACATCAACAAGCGCTTCTCGATGAATAGCATTGTCCGCGAAAGCGAAGTGATGACCGCCGCGGTGGAAATGCTGCAAAAGATTTCGGCGTACGACAAGCCTCTGCTGATCGCGGGTGAACCCGGAACGGGGAAGGATCTCGCGGCGTGGGCAGTGCATCATTCGGGGCGACGCAAGGAAAAGCCAATGGTCGTGTTTGATTGCGCCGCGTATCCACCCAACATCATGGAAAACGAATTGTTTGGTGATGGAAAACCGACCGCGCCGCGCAAAGTCGGGAAGATTGAAGAAGCCAATATGGGCACGCTCTATCTCGACCGCATCGATTGGCTTGCGCTGCCTGCGCAGGCGGCAATACTCAGCATTCTTCAAACGAAAACGTTCAAGCCGCGGTATGGCGGACCTCCGCTTCCGTGCGATATTCACCTCATTGCATCGACAACCGCCGACTTGCGTGCACTCAGCCGCCAGGGAAAATTCAACGCCCAGCTCGGCGATTTGATCCGGCAATATGAAGTGCAATTGCCGCCGCTGCGCGATCGCGAGAATGACATTCCGTTGCTGGCCATGTACTTTGTTGAAGAGGCAAACAAAGAATTCAATCTCTCCATCGCCGGGTTTGATCCGGGAGCGATGCGCAAACTGCTGAACTATCATTGGCCCGGCAACGTCCGCGAACTTCGCAATGTTGTGCGCGCAGCGATCACGCAAGCGCAGCAGACCGTGAAGGAAAAGGACATCGTTATTCCGCGACAAGTTCTCGTCAACTAGAGCATCGTGCGACCGACTCTTCTGCAGTGTGAAGCGACGAAAGGCAGTTGATAGTGAAGCGGCCAGTCGTCATTGTCGGGGGAGGCTTCAGCGGTCTCGCTGCTGCGGTTGAGCTTGTGACCCATCATATACCCGTACTCCTGCTTGAACAGAAACCCCGACTCGGCGGACGCGCATATTCGTTCGTCGATGCAACGACGGGCGATGTGGTCGACAATGGTCAGCATGTTCTCATCGCCGGCTACGAACGGACGATGCGGTTTCTTGATCGAATCGGTACACGCGATCGGCTGACCGTACAATCCCAACCCCTGCTCACGCTTTATCACCCTCAGCGCGGATTCTGCGAATTCAAACTGCCAAAACTCCCTTCACCGCTGCATCTCGTTGCCGGAATTCTCACAACCAATCTTTTTGCTTTTGTGGATAAGGTGAGAATGTTGCGCGCAGGACTTTCGATCCGGGCCGGCCGGCAGAATTCCATCGTGGATGAAATGACTATTGAGCAGTGGCTGGATTCCGTCGGTCAGTCGGCAGAGACCAAGAGTGCGTTTTGGGAGCCACTCGCGATCGCTATTATGAACGAGCATATCGCGTACGCCTCAGCCACCGTCTTCCTCAACGCGTTGCGCCATGCGTTTCTTGCAGAGTGGAAGAATGCCGCGCTGGCCGTACCTCACGTGGGCTTGAGTGAGTTGTATGTTCACGACGCGATCAGGTTTATCGAGTTGGGCGGATCGAGCGTGCAATGCAACGCCGATGTAGTGAGGCTCCTGACCCATGACGAACTTGTGAGCGGGGTAGAATTGAGAGATGGCACTACCATAGACGCGGCTGCAGTGATACTCGCTGTTCCACATTACCGGATTGAAACGCTGTTGCCACGATTACGGCGCGACGATGCGGAGAGTTCGGGGATGCATGCGGTGTCAAGTGTACCCATTGTGTCAATTCATTTGTGGTTTGAGGAAGATTTCATGGCGCACGAGGTCATCGGCCTGATCGACCGACGCGTGCAATGGCTTTTCAACAAGAGAAGAATCAACAGGGAAGCGGGCACCGGCGGGCATCTCTCGTGCGTCATCAGTGGCGCGCGTGATTTTGTTGATTTGTCGAATGACGATCTCGTCAGCATAGCTCTTGACGATGTGCGGTCGGTCTATGCACAGACACCGACAACTCCGGCGCATGCGCTGGTGATTCGCGAGAAGCGTGCAACGTTTTCGTGTTCACCGCAATCGGAAAAGCTCCGCCCCGATCATCACACCTTCTACTCCAATGTGTATCTTGCCGGTGATTGGACCAACACGGGCCTGCCCGCGACCATCGAAGGGGCAATAATAAGCGGAGAGCGATGTGCGGCACGTGCCCTTCGCCATTCGAAATCGCCCTCTTCGCGTGTTAGTTAAAAGAGTTTCATTCACCATAAATTGCTTCTTTTTGTCAAATGCTTCATATTGGTTCCCAGAATTTCAGGTACATCACTCGGTTACATGATGCTGAAGGATAAGCTTGTTCTTATTGTAGATGATGAGCCCGGCCTGTTGATCGCGACACAAGCAGGACTGCAAATGCGCGGGTTCAAGGTTGAAGCGGCTGAAGGCGCTGAAGCGGCGATGACAGCAATCAAGTCGCTGAAGCCGAGTATCGTGGTGTCCGATCTGGTGATGCCCGGAACGAATGGCTTTGAACTGTTCCAGGAAGTTCGCAAGCAGGCGGATTTTCGATCGCTGCCGTTCGTGTTCCTGACGGGCATCGATGATTACTACGCAAAGAAATTCGGCAAAGAGATCGGGGGGGCGGCATATATTACCAAGCCGGTAGATCTCGACGAGCTTGAACAAATCATAAAAGATAAGATTGGGGAAAAGTAGTATGTGGTAAGTGCCGAAAGGTTTTCGTATCCCGTGTGGTCGGCGGGATCTTTTTGTTAGTCCGATCGGCACTCTGCTCAAAACACCCGCTGGTACCGCATACTCGAGAAGTACAGTATGACAAAGCAATCCAAAAGAATTCTGTTTCTGGACTACATGCGCGGCTTTGCCGTCATCTTTATGGTGATGGGACATAGCATCGACTCGGTGCTTTCACACGAGCTGCGCGCAACCGGGGGGTTCATTCTCTACGACGCGATCCGCGGATTCACTGCACCGATCTTCTTGTTCGTGTCGGGGTTTGCGTTTTCCATCACCACCGAACGTCGTTGGAACGAGTTTCGCACGCTCGGCAGCGCAACATCCAAACGCCTGCTGAAAACCATGTTGTTGTTTGTGATCGGCTACGCGCTTCACTTCCCCTACTTCTCACTCGAAAAAATTCTCAGCGCAACAACCCCGGAACATCTTGCGCAGTTCTTCCAGGTGGATGTGCTGCACTGTGTCGGCGCGTCGCTGCTGATTCTTCAACTCCTTCTTTTTGTCACTCCTTCACGCAGAGTATTTGCCATTGTGGTTGGCGGTTTGGCAACAACACTTGTGCTCGCCGCTCCTCTGGTCTGGCGCGTTGACTTTGCGCCGGTTGTTACGCCGTTCTTCTCTCCGTATTTCAATCAAACGCAGATATCCATCTTTCCGTTGTTCCCGTTTGCGGCGTTCTTGTTTACCGGCGTCGTGATGGGACATTTCTATCTTGAAGCGAAAGAGCAAGGGCGGGAGAATGCGTTTGTGAGATCGATGCTCGTTCTTGCCGTGGTGGTTGTCGCACTCGGAATTGATGTTGATCTTCTTCCCTTCAAGCTGTATCCACACCACGACTACTGGAAAACGAGCCCCAACTGGTTTCTGGTGCGTGTGGGGATTGTGACACTTGCGTGTGCGGCATTCAATTATATGAAGCAGCTACCAGACCTTGCTCATCGCAACCTTGTGATGCTTGGTCAGGCGTCGCTGCTCATTTATCCGATCCACTTGCTTATTGTCTACGGTTCAGCCGCGAATTATGGCTTGATGCAACGCATCGGGCAGACTCTCGCCGCGCATCAGGCGGTCCTCATCGGCCTGGCTGTGCTGACGCTGATGTTGATGCTCACGTACCTCTGGAACTATGTTCGCGACAACTACTTTGTTCCGGCCCGCCTCATCCAGGCGGGACTTGCGAGTACGTTGCTCTTCAGTTTTCTGACTCGTCCCTGGTAATTCAGTGGGGTGCTGCACGCCGACCTGACCGGCGCGCATGTACCTCAATGCATCGAATACACTCCGTCCCTCCACCATGAGTGAACTCGTTCCTCAACCTGTGCCCGCAAAGCCGAAGCGTGTCGAGTATATTGATCTCCTTCGCGGCTGGGCCGTCATCGTCATGATCGAAACACACATGATGAATGCAACGGTCACGCCCGAGATCAAATCCTCTGTCGTTTTCTTTTGGCTGACTTTCATCAACGGCCTGGTCGCCCCGTCGTTCACGTTTGCGTCTGGGCTCGCGTATGCGGTAGCGACCCGCAGAAAATTGAACGACTACCTTGCATTCGGGAAGCCGTTACTGTTGAACATCCGTCGATTGTTGTTTGTTATCGGGATCGGATATTTGCTGCACCTGCCGAAGTTCAATTTCCATCAAATACTGCATGAGACGACGGAGCGCTCGTGGCAGACTTTTTTTCAGGCAGATGTGTTGCAGTGCATTGGCGTGAGCGTGCTGATCATACAGGGATTGTTGCTGCTGTTGCGGTCCGAGCGACGACTGTATTTCACGTTGTCGGGGTTGGCAGCTGTTGTTGTATTTGTTTCTCCGGTGGTGTGGGGTATTGATTGGCGGCACTATCTTCCTTTGCCGATTGCAGGATACATGAACGGCATGCACTTCCCAACATTTTCCGGATTCCCACTCTTCCCCTGGGCGGCTTTCATTTTTGGCGGCGCAGCAATTGGATATTTCTATCTCGAGGCGAAAACGAAGGGAAGTGAACAGAAGTTCTTCCTGCACATGTTGTGGATTGCACCTGCCGTGATGCTTTTTTCTGTGCTTATCGAACCATCGGCTTCACGCGTGTACCCAGTGTATGACTATGGCCTGTCAAGTCCAAGCTTCTTCCTGTTGCGATTCGGCATCGTGATGCTTCTGTGTGCGGGCATGTTCTTTTTTGATAAGAAATTTTCCGTTTCACCGAAATCGATTGTCACGCTTGTTGGACGGGAGTCGTTGATTGTGTACTCGCTTCACCTCTTGCTGATCTACGGAAACTTTGCGTCGTTCAATTTCTCAAAGCGAGTCAATCACACGTTCGGATTCTTCGAGGCTTCCATTGCGACTATCGTCCTCGTTGGGTTGATGGTGTTGCTGGCGTTGCTGTGGGACCGCATTCGCAAAAAGGATCCGAAAGTGAAACGAGGGATTCAGTGGGCGGTTGCCGTCGGACTCGTGCTGGTGTTCTTCTTCGGGCCTGGCCAATAGTATCTTGAAGCACAGCCGAAAGCCCTGATCAAAGAAAACCGCCGAGGCTTAAGGACACTTGCTGCCTTGGAGTCTCGGTGGTGTATCTTTTATTCTGGAGTTTCGTCCATTTCTCTAGTCCTCCCACATGTACGGGAAGATGTAGCCTGCCTCTTCGGGCGAAATCCTTACTCCAAGAATCTGCAGCGCATGGGCAAGGACTGGGTCGTGGCCTGCAGCAAGATCTGCTTGTGTTGGCAGAATCATGCTATCGGGAATGACACCTTGGCCTTCGAGACTTTTACCGTCGGTCATGATTGCGTCGGCCATGGCAAGAGAGTTGCCATAGAAATATGCATTCCCACCTCCGCCCTCATGAAAGAAAAATCTGCTCAGCATAACAGCTCCCGCACTCCGATCTCCGACGACTACTCCCCGACCTTCCAACTGCATCACTCGTGCGAACAGTTCCGACGCGCTTGCCGATTCACTGCTGATAATGACGATGACATTTCCCTGGTACGTAC